>JAETTS010000749.1 GCA_021769025.1 Enterocloster bolteae | reverse complement strand
TTTTGATATTTTGCAGAACCTGCCAGGCATTTCCATGTCCGTGCAGGGTCTGGTTGCCGATATCCAGGTTATCGCGTACAAAATACACGTGCTGGGTATTGATCAGCCATACCCAAGGACAGTCTGCCCGCATGGAAGTACCGGTGCTTCCATCCCATTGAGCCAGTTTCCAATACTGGTTCGCTTCTTCTGTTGTGGTAGCGGACAGGGCTTTTTCCAGATAGCCATCCACCACCGGGTTGTCCATCCCTTCTGGATTGTAATAATCGTCCTTCAGCTTTCCGGAGCTATGAAACAGAGAATAACTGGTAGCAGGATTGACGGAGCCCCACCCCATAAGTACGGCATCCTGAAACATATTTTTTGAAATATCGTCCCAACTCATGCCTTTGACATTGATCTGGATACCTAAGTTATTTTTCGCTTGGTTGGCAGCGGCCATCCCTATGGCTTGGCGTCCCGAATCTCCGCTGGGATACATGCAGGTAAACTCCGCTTTCAAGCCGTTTTTTTCCACAATGCCATCCCCATTGGTATCCTTCCATCCCGCATCTTCCAACATTTTTTTTGCTTTCTCTACATCTGTTTCAATCTTCACCTCTGGATTGTTGAAATCCGCCCCGTCGTTTTCACTGTAGCAGGGATCGCCAAAGCCATTGAGAGCTTCTTGGGCGATTTGATCCCGATCAATGCCATAGGCCAAAGCCTGGCGGATTTCCAGATTACAGGTAACGTCATTGCCAACCGGAAGTCCGTCGGCTGTTTTTCCTCCTGCCGGCTCCATCGGCAAGGTGATTCCTCGGTTATCCATGGTTGTGATGGTTTTCACCGAATACCCGTTAATCTTCTGGGTGGCCAGGGTTGGAGAGGTTACCGCCACATCCACCTGGCTGGCCTTAACGGCTGCCAGGGCGGAGTCTTCTTCCTGGAAAATCACCGTGATCTTTTTCATTTCCGGCAGGGTTCCATAGTAATCTTCATTGCGTTCAAAAATTGCCTGTTCACCCTTGTTCCACTGTACCAGCTTGTAGGGGCCGGAACCAATGGGATTGCTGCCATAATCTTTGCCATAGGCGTGCTCCGGCACAATTCCCAGGGTGGCCAGCGTGTAAATAAAGGTGGATTTTGGCTTTTCCAGCTTCGCCACTACCGTGGTATCATCCGGCGCAGTGACATTGTCAAGAAACGTCAGATCCAAAGCAGTCTGGGACGCTTTGGCTGTGTTGAGGGAAAATGCCACATCTGAGGCTTTCAGTTTTTCCCCATCGGTGAATTTGACGTCATCCCGGATCTGGAACGTCCAAGTGAGTTCATC
>JAETTS010000748.1 GCA_021769025.1 Enterocloster bolteae | reverse complement strand
CCGATTGCATCCCTGACAATCGGGGATTCTTTGTCGCCGGTTTCAATAACCTCCGCTAAGTGCGCCCGGAACTTTTCCGTATCATTTCTTTCAAGCGCATTGCCAATAATCTCATATGCCTGATAGATCGGCTCTGTTTCTATCTGGGCAACGCCATCCCAAAACCCAAGCAGATCTTCATCATGATCCATACTGAACTTTACAATATCCCCGGTAAGTCCCTGCCTTTCTTTTCCATCCAGATATTCTTCTGCACTCTTTAAGTATTCCTCCAACGTCCACGTCTTTTCCGTAGAGATTGGATTGATGTCAACCGGGATTCCCGCTATCTTCAACCCTCCCTCATGTAACGCATTGAAGAAAACATCCTCTTTCAGATTGCCGCTGTAAGATACCACCACATCTATATCCGAGCCTTCATGGTACAGCCCTTCCCTGGAACGACTCCCATATACCCTTGCACCAAGCAGCTCCACTTCCTCCGACAGCCCCATTTCATCAATCTGCGCTTGGGCATAGCAGAGTACGGTTTCCTCTATCCCTGCCCGGCTTTGGCCGTTTAAAGCAGGCTCCGGCTCCGTCATATCAGAAACAGGCGGCAGTTTCCCCTTCTCTGATTCTTTCACCTGCGCCTTCTGCAGATCTTCCAGTGCCGCCGTTTCTGCCTTTTCCTGCAATTCCACATAATCCATAACTTTACATGCTGTCATAGGGATTCCTTCATCAGAAAGGATTGCTTCCATCGCTTCACCGATGGATATATCCGGGTTGTCATACACGCCTCCGTCAATCTCCCGGAAATCCTTACCGTAAATCGTATAGTCGTAGCCGTCCGAAACATTCTGGATGGAAAAGTACCCTTTTCCGGTCTGGTATGCAATCTCAGCATCATAGTTATCCAGATACCCTCTTGCTATCTGCGCCGCCGCCATCGTTTCCTCACGCACCCATTTCCCACTTAGGGAATTAAATTCTATATCTGTAAGCGTTTCGATTCCATTCCTACACTCAATCAATGACATCCTGGAGGTTGGCTGTTCGCTGCTCTCCATGCCAAGCCGCTTATCCATATGGTTCGGAATCTGATGGTAGGCAGCAACCGCCGCATCCATATCTTCAAAATACTGATACTCCCTTTCTGCCTTGTCGCCGTCGGTGTTCTGTATCACATAATATTGTGCAATGAATGGCTGTTCTGGTTCCGGCTCTGGCTCCATCTCTATCCCCTTCCCCGAAAAATACTCCCCAATGGCTTCCATTGCCCCCTGGTCAAATCCATGCTCCAGTTCCTCTGCCACCAGTTCCCCTTCCTGATT
>JAETTS010000018.1 GCA_021769025.1 Enterocloster bolteae | reverse complement strand
GCATCTGTGGCGGCAGAACTGTGTATCACCGGAAGTTATCTGTGGCTGTGTCGCGGCTATATTAATCTTTCTATGATTTGGAGATCCGGATGGAGGCGGTTTCTGGCGGCCACGGCGATGTTGCTGTTTGTGCTTTGGACAGGAAGACAGACAGGCTCTGGCTTTCTGACGACCATTGTCCAGATCGGCGGCGGAGCCTTTCTCTACTTTGGATTTTTGTTTTTGATGAGGGATAGATGGTTGGTGAGGCGATTATGGAAGAAATAACATTTTATAAGGAAGAGATCCGGTGCGGCTATTGTGTGACCGAGAAGACCAAACGGATCTGGGCAGTGCAGTTGGAGATGCTGGATGAGGTAGACCGTATATGTAAAACGTATCAGATTCCCTATTTTGCAGACAGCGGAACCCTGATTGGGGCGGTTCGCCATAAGGGATATATTCCATGGGATGATGACATCGACCTGGTGATGATGCGAGAGGACTACAACCGGTTTATCCGATTTGCTGCAGAAGAAGTGAAAGAACCGTTGTTTCTTCAGACCGTATATACGGAGGACAATTATCTGAAGGGACACATACAGATACGCAATAGCAATACTACCGGATATAACAAGGAGGATGGGCAGGCAGGCTATCACTGCGGTATTTTTATCGATATTTTTCCGCTGGATGGCGTGCCGGATTCCAGATGGATGCGGAACGTGTGGCGGTTTCAGGTGCAGATGGCGTGGAAGATTCTATATACCTGGTATCGGTTCGGCTATTATACTGATGCCACGTTCCTGGGACGGATATCCCATGGAATAGGGGCTATGCTGCGGATTCCCATTCCAAAGGCATTTCGATGGTATGAGAAACTGTGCTCCAGATATTCGAAGAAAAAGACCCGATATGTCTGCGATACGGTCTTCATCGCTGCCTGGGAGAAGAATCTGTGGGAGAGGAAATGGTTTGAAGATTCAGTTCTTATGCCCTTTGAAAACCGGCAGATTCCGGTTCCCTGGGGATTTGACGGGAGGCTGAAGGCAGAATATGGAGACTATCGAAAACCGGTGCAGGCTCCTGCCTGTCATGGGGAACTGGTGTTGGATCCGGATATTCCTTATGGGGAGTATCTGTCTTTAGCTGGAAAGCAGTCGGTGCAATAGACAAAAACCCCATCATGCCGCAGGCATCTCATGAGAGGAAGATGAAAAATTGCCGGTAGAAACTGATACATCATGGTTTCTACCGGCAATTTTCTATCCTGTTTTTATCTTACAGCCCATTCTCTGGCACACTGTCATCCGTTGGATCCCAGGTCTGCTCACCTGGAATGATAATCTTAAGTGCGGGACGGTCAAAGGGGCCGGGAACCGGTGAGTTGTATACAGTGACAGAGGTTCCCAAAACGCAATGATCATAAATCCACTTACAATCTGCTGTGGTGAAGCGGATGCATCCATGAGATCTGGAGATGCCCAGATAGTTGTATGTGGAAGAATACAGCGTGTAAGGGTTCGGCTTCTCATAGATGGCAGAGTGCATCAGGATGGGAAGGCCTGAACCAAGCCGGGTCAAGTACTGGCAGTATTCTCCTGTCACCATCAGCCGCCACCGATACTTTTCCGGAGTCTGGAATGTACCAATGGGGGTATCATCTCCAGTGGAGCACAGGAAAGATTTATAAGGGATGATAAATCCGTTTTCCCCGTCCTGTATGAAGATGGTGGTGCAGTTCATCTGCTTGTTGATGCGGATCTGGAAAGGGCCAGGATGGTTTAAGTAGGGCTCTAAGTCTGTAACCAGTTTGCCATCTCCTGTAAAATAATATTTGTAGCCGTCTATGTACTGCCAGTCTACCACTGCCGTGCCGTCTACAAAGTAGTAGCGGTCTCTGTCATTCCACACCCATCCGGTGTAAGGCTGCCCGGTACCGCTGGAGTACGTGGGAAGGCCGCCGGAAAAGTTGATTCCTTCAACAGCAGGAGCGGACACTGCATTGCCGGTATGGAGGCCGGAGGTGTCGCCGCCGGCTCTGGCAACCAGAACAGCGCGCAGTCCGGTAATATATTTGCCGGTAGCCATTGTGCCGCTGGTCGCACCGTTGGATGCCCAGCCGCAAGTTGTGCCGTCGGATAAAGTTGCAGAATAGTAGACACTGTAGGCATCTGCGATCTGGCCGTTTAGGCGGATCTGAACTGCTTCAATGGGAACGCCTGCCGCCCATGCCGTGTGATCGCCATTGAGGGCCCAGTTGCCCCATCCGGTGCTTCCGGAGTAAGTGCGGTAGAGAACGTCGCCACGCATACCGTTTACCGAGTAGATACATAGGGACAAAGCGCCACTTCCACCAACCGGAAGAAGAGAACCGTCGGCAACTGCCGGAGTCCAGTTCATTGCCTCTAGATCCAGAAGCTGGATTTGGATTGGTGCGCTGGAAGGGACAGCCACAGGAACGGATTCCTGGGGAACTGCTTCAGCGGGAACGGATTCCTGAGGAACCTGTCCTTCCGGATTCACCTGGGATTCTGAAGGAACATCAGCGGGAACCGATTCCTGAGGAACTTCCGTCCCCTCCTGGGATGCATATCCTGGATCAACTCCTTGACCTGGATCCGCAAAAGCAGGGAATACGCTTCCGGAAGCCAGAACAAAGGTTGATAAAACCAATGTTAAATAACGGTGAAAATTTCGCATGGTAATTACCTCCTGAAAATGAAATAGCCATGACTCATAATTTACCATATTTGCAAGGAAAATGCTATATGCAATTTACATTTTTTGACTGTTATTGTAAAATCGTAATAAAAATAATAGTTATCCGTAAGAAATATGGGAATATTTAGTGGAGGAAAACGTGATACAATAGGACACGTACATGGAGGAGACGATGGGAAGTGTTTTGGCGATTATACCTGCGTTTAATGAAGAACAGAATATTGAGATGGTAGTGGAAGGGTTAAGCCGGCAGCGTCCCAGGATCGATTATGTGGTGATCAACGACGGTTCCACAGACCGGACGGCTGACATCTGTCGGGAGAGAGGATACAACCTCCTGAACCTTCCGGTGAACCTGGGACTGGCCGGATGCTTTCAGGCTGGCATGAAGTATGCCTATAGAAAGGGATATCAACATGTGATTCAATTCGATGGTGACGGACAGCACAGGCCGGAGTTCATTGAGCCTATGCGGCAAAAGATGGAGGAGGGCTATGATCTGGTGATCGGAAGCCGGTTTTTAAACAGCCGGAAAGACTTTTCTATGAGAATGGTAGGAAGCAGGCTGATCACAGCGGCTATCTGGCTGACTACCGGCGTGAAGCTGACAGATCCCACATCCGGGATGAGGATGTTCAATCAGGAGATGATCCGGGAATTTGCCCTTAACATAAACTATGGTCCGGAGCCAGATACGGTTTCCTACCTGTTAAAGCAGGGGGCAAAGGTGGCGGAAGTTCCCGTAGTGATTGGGCAGCGGGAAGGCGGGGAAAGTTATCTGAAGCCTGGGATAGCCGCAGGATATATGGCCCGGATGCTGATTTCAATTTTGCTGATTCAGAATTTCAGAAAAAGGAATCGATAATATGAGGACAGGATCAACCGTAGAGCGACAGAACATTATCTGGAATATGATCGGCAGTTTCTGCTATGCATTTGCCAGCATGATACTCTCCTTTCTTGTGCTGAGGATTGCCGGCAAAGAACAGGGGGGAATCTTCTCATTCGGCTTCAGTACCTTCGGCCAGCAGATGTTTCTTCTGGCTTATTTTGGGATCCGCCCGTTCCATATTACAGACGGGGCGGAAAGCTATCGGTTTGGCGATTATCTCCATCACAGAGTCTTAACCTGTGGGGCAGCATTGGCTGTGGGAGCAGGGTATCTTGTCATCAGCGGGTATGATGCAAAAAAGGCGTGGATCATGTTTCTTCTAGTGTGTTATAAAGTGATTGATGGGTTTGCCGATGTCTATGAGTCCGAGTTTCAGAGAAATGGAAATCTCCATCTGACAGGAAAATCCAATACCTTCCGCACTCTTTTGTCTGTAGGTACGTTTCTTGCGGTTTTGGTTGTGGGAGACAATCTTGCGGTGGCCTGCATGGCAGCTGTGGCAGCTCAGGCAGCTGGAGTGTTCCTTTTTAACCAGAGGGTCATAAAACGGCTGGCGGGAGTGAACTGGTCCTGGAGCCGAGACCGGCTTGGTCCTCTCACATCGGATACCTTGCTTTTGTTTGTCTCTGTTTTTCTGGATTTTTATATCTTTTCGTCAGCCAAATATGCCATTGATTCCTGTCTGGATGATGTGGCATCCGGCTATTTTAATGTGATTTTTATGCCAACCTCCATGATCAATCTGGTGGCAGGTTTCGTGATTCGGCCGGTGCTGACCTATCTGACCAACGATTGGGAGAAGAAGCGATTCCGAGAATTTACAGGGCTTCTCATGAAGATCACTGGTGTGATCGGTGGATTGAGCTTGGCAGCAATCGTCCTGGCTTGGTTCCTTGGAAGACCAGTGCTGGGAATCGTAGAATTTCTTTTAGGGGCAGCTTACACAGGAAGCCTGACTGCTTACCACAGATCTTTTGTTCTGATTGTGCTGGGAGGAAGCTTCTATGCATGTTTGAATTTATATTATTACGTGCTGGTAATCATACGGCAGCAGAAGGTGATTTTCGGAATCTATCTGGTGCTTACTGTGATGGCAGTATGGCTGGCTCCAGGGTTAGTAGCCGCTTATGAGATTCCTGGGGCGGCTTTGGCATATGTAATCCTGATGGCAGTTATGGCCGTGGGGTTTGTGGCAGCAGCATGGATTTTGCTGGTTCGTGCATTTGGCCGTCAAGTTGGAACGTGAAAAGGAGGTTGCATGAATAATATGGAAGCGAGATGGAAGAAACATCCCACTGTGGATGTGATTATACCTGTATATAAACCAGATAAAACGTTTAGCCGCCTCCTTCAGATGTTGACGAAGCAAACCTACCCTATCGGGCAGATCATTGTTATGAATACGGAGCGTGCCTACTGGAATGATAAAGGATATGGGGGGATTCCAGAACTTAAGGTGTACCATGTGGCCAAACAGGATTATGACCACGGAGAGACCAGGAACATAGGGGCCTCCCATTCCACTGCTGACCTGATGATTTTTATGACAGACGACGCGGTGCCTGCGGACAACCGCCTGGTAGAATATCTGGTAAAAGCATTTGAGGGCCAGGGAGCAGAAGGCCAGACTGTCGCTGTGGCTTATGGCAGACAGATTCCGACAAAAGACTGCAGGTTGATTGAGCAGATGAGCAGAGCTTTCAACTATCCGGGGGAAAGCTTGTTAAAGACAAGAAAGGATCTGAAACAGCTGGGAATCAAGACTTATTTTGCCTCCAATGTCTGCTGTGCCTATCGAAGGGACATTTTTCTAAAACAGGGAGGCTTTGTTCATCCAACTATATTTAATGAAGATATGATCTATGCTGCCGGAGTCATACAGGCAGGATATGGGGTCATGTATGTGGCAGATGCCAGGGTGATTCATTCTCACAATCTGTCTGGAAGACAGCAGCTTCGCCGCAATTTTGACCTGGCGGTCTCTCAGGCGGACCATCCAGAGGTGTTTGACGGGATCCCGTCGGAAGGGGAAGGAATCCGGATGGTAAAGCAGATTGCCATGGGGATCATAAGAACAGGCCGCCCGTGGCTGCTTGTGCCTCTTGTGTTTGGCAGCGGGTGTAAATATCTGGGGTATTTCCTGGGAAAGCGATACAAAAAGCTACCTGCGTGGATGGTAAGGCAGCTTACCTCCAACCTGGAGTACTGGAATAAGAAAGAGAGGAACCTGTCATGATGACAGTAACATTGAGAATCGCACTGATTCTGGTGTCTGTGGGAACTTTGTTTTTGATGATGCGGAAGATTCGTCAATCCAAGTTGCAGATTGAGAATGCAATCTTCTGGATTATACTGGCCCTGGTGCTGGTGGTGTTCAGCATTTTTCCGTCAGTAGCTGATTTTGCCTCCCATCTGCTAGGAATCTATGCAACTACCAACTTTCTGTTTGTATGTGCGATTTTTATTTTGATTGTCAAGGTATTTTACATGACTATCCATATTTCGCAGCTGGAGACTAAGATAAAAGAACTGACTCAGCAGATGGCGCTAGCGGATAAGCAAAACCAGGAGGAGGCCCAGACAAGAAGGACAGAGGTAAACGGCAAATCAGGAGGCAGGCATAATGAAGAGGATTAAACCCTGGCTGCCGGTCTGGGCAGCTATGATCCTGGCAGCCCTGGGACATTACAAGGATGTGGGCAAGGCAGTGGCGGCCACAGGAGACAGTTGGCTGTCCGGCTGGTATCTGGCCTTGGTGTTTGTCATCTTTTTGGGAACAGCGGTGTTGGGTGTGGTATTTTTTCACTGGGCAGGCAAACAGAAATGGAGTTTGGAGCGGATCTACCCCCTTGCAGGGATTTTTTTAGGAACCTTGTACCTGGCAGTTCTGCCGCCGCTTTCCGCTCCGGATGAGATCAGCCATTACATCGGTGCCTACCAACTATCCAGCTGCATGATGGGAAAACAGGCAGTAAGTGACCAGGGTAATGTGCTTCTGCGGGGAACTGATTGGTTTCTGGAAGATGTCTATGGTGTATACACCTATGAAAAGGATTCGGATGACATCTGGAAAAACACGGGAATCGGAGAAAGGGGCCGGTGGAAGGTTCTGGGGCAGGAACTTCGGGAGGAAACCTACCGGATGATTCATGGAATGGGAATCAAGGGGGAACCGACGCCCCAAGAGATACAATTTGGGCAGGAAGGATTCCTGGATACAGACAGCCAGGTTGCGGCAAGCGTCCATTATCCGGTAGTGACAACACCGTTGGCCTATGTCCCTCAGGCCTTGGGAATCACGGTTGCCAGGATGCTTCATCTGAACAGTATATGGCTGGCATATCTGGGCCGTTTTTTCAACCTTCTCTTTTTTGTGGCCATAACCACGCTGGCAATGAAACGGCTGCCTTTTGGCAAAGAAGTTTTGTTCGGGGTAGCGCTTCTTCCTATGACCCTGCATCTATCCGCTTCGTTTTCCTATGATGTGATGATCATGGGATGTTTCTTCTATTTTATATCGGTCTGTCTTGATCTTGCTTATGAGAAAGAGACAGTGGGACGAAAGGATGTGGCGGTTCTGATGATTCTCATGGCAGTGGCAGGACCTTGTAAGATGATCTATGGAGTATTGATGGGGCTGTGCCTTCTGATTCCCGTAAAAAAATTCGGAGGCTGGGCCAGATGGGCCTTGTCTGCAACAGCAGTAGCAGGGGCTTGGGGGATCGCTATGGTTCTGATAAACAGCCGGCTGATCGCTAATTTTGCCACAGCTTCGGATCAGGTGGTGGAATGGGCTGGGGAAGCAGGGTACAGTGTAAACTTTCTCCTTCACAATCCTGGGAAGGTGATCCAAATGGTATACCAAACGATCCTCTGGCAGGCCCAGACCCATCATCTGACAATGGTAGGGGCGTATCTTGGGAATATGGATCAGGGGCTGGATGTACCTTATGTGCTGGTGGTTTTCTTCACCTTTTGCCTGATAGCGCTTGCCCTTAGAAAACCGGGAGAATCCCTGATTCTTTCAGGCGGAAGAAGAATCTGGGTTTTTGTCGTGTGTGGAACTTGCGTGGCGGCGGCTTTCGGCTCCATGCTCATTGCCTGGACCCCTGTCAGCAGCCAGGTTATAAGCGGCGTTCAGGGAAGGTACTTTCTGCCGTTTCTGCCGGTTTTTCTCATGGCATGTAAAAATGACTGGTTAATTTTGACAAAGGATAGAAACCGTAGTATATTGTATCTGATGCTTTGCGCCAATGGGTATGTACTCTACCGGCTGTTCAGCATTGTATGTCTTAGGACATAGGCAGACGTTTTGAAAGAGAAGATAAGGAGCTTGAAAAATGGGAAAGATTAAGGTGACATCCTGCGGGATGGAAGGGCTTTATGTGATTGAACCTACGGTGTTTTATGATGAGCGGGGATATTTCGTGGAAACATACAACAAGAATGATTTTAAGGCGGAAGGCCTTGACATGGTTTTTGTCCAGGACAACCAGTCTATGTCTTGTAAGGGGGTTCTCAGAGGCCTTCACTACCAGAAGCAGTACCCCCAGGGAAAGCTGGTGCGGGTGGTAAGAGGAGCTGTGTTTGATGTGGCGGTGGATCTGCGGACTCATTCGGAAACCTATGGAAAATGGTTCGGCGTGGAGCTTACGGCGGAGAATAAAAAGCAGTTTTATATTCCCCAAGGATTTGCCCACGGCTTTCTGGTCTTGTCTGACCAGGCAGAATTTGCCTACAAATGTACGGACTTCTATCATCCCGGAGATGAAGGGGGCCTTATCTGGAATGATCCGGATATTGGAGTGGACTGGCCCATAGAGGAGGGCATGAATCTGATTATCTCTGAGAAGGACCAGAAGTGGGGCGGATTAAAGGATACGTTTCGGTTTTAATCAGGAACTTGGAGGAAACATACGCATATGAATTATCTGATATCGCTGGGGAAGGATATCATAAAGAAAAGAAGGCTGATCTTAGACTTAGCCAAGGCAGATTTTAGGAAACGGTTCGTAGGTTCGTATTTCGGTGTGGTATGGATGTTTGTTCAGCCAGTGGTGACGGTTGCCATCTACTATTTCGTGTTTGGGGTGGGGCTGCGCAATGGCAATCCCATAGAGGGAGTACCCTTTGTCCTGTGGCTGGTGCCAGGGATCGTGCCATGGTTTTTTTTCAGTGAGGCGCTGAATGTAGGAACCAACTGTCTGTCGGAATACAGCTATCTGGTGAAAAAGGTAGTGTTTCGGGTGGAGGTTCTTCCTATCATCAAGATGATCTCTTGCCTCATCGTCCATCTGATTTTTGTGTTTATTATGCTGGGGCTCTACCTTTGTTTTGGATGGATTCCGAAGATTTATTGGGTTCAGACCCTTTATTATACCATGGCAGTCTTTTTGTTTTCCATAGCCCTGGTCTATTTTACCAGCGCAGTCCAGGTGTTTTTTAAAGATATGTCCCAGATCGTGAACATCTGCCTGCAGTTTGGCATGTGGCTGACCCCTATCATGTGGCAGGAAGAGCAGTTTGCAGACAGTTCTTTCTATCCGGTATTTGTCAAGGTGATCCGTTTAAATCCCATGTATTACATTGCCGCCGGATACCGGGACAGCATGATCATGGGCAACTGGTTCTGGGAAAGGCCCACCATGACCCTGTATTTCTGGGGGGTGACAGTTGCATTTCTTTTGATCGGGCTAAAAGTATTTAAGCGGCTGCGGCCACATTTTTCAGATGTCTTGTAAATGGATAAGGAATGAATATGGAGAATGCAATCACAGTAACAAACGTTTCAAAGGTCTATAAACTGTATGACAAGCCGATTGACAGGCTTAAGGAGTCCCTGAATCCGTTTCATAAGGAATATCACAAAAAGTTTTATGCCCTGAACAATCTTTCCTTTCAGGTGAAAAAGGGAGAGACCGTAGGAATCATCGGAACCAATGGTTCGGGGAAGTCTACCATCCTAAAGATCATTACAGGTGTTTTGCTGCCTACCACGGGGGAAGTGAAGGTAAACGGGGTGATCTCCGCCCTTCTGGAGTTGGGAGCCGGTTTTAATTCGGAGTACACCGGTATCGAAAATATCTACATGAACGGTACTATGATGGGATTTTCCAGGAAGCAGATGGATGCCAAGCTGCAGGACATTCTGGAGTTTGCAGATATCGGAGACTTCGTGCACCAGCCGGTGAAGACGTATTCCAGCGGTATGTTCGTCCGTCTGGCATTTGCTCTGGCCATTAACGTGGAACCGGAGATCCTGATCGTGGATGAGGCCTTGTCAGTAGGAGATGTATTTTTTCAGTCGAAATGTTATCGGCGCATGGAGGAGATACGAAAGAGCGGAACCACCATCCTGATGGTGACCCACGATATGGGAAGCATCATCAAATACTGTGACAAGGTGGTGCTTCTAAACAAGGGGAACTTCGTGGCAGAAGGGGCTCCCGGCCATATGGTGGATTTATATAAGAAGATTCTGGCGAACCAGATGGATGCCCTTAAGGAAGAACTGGGGGAGATGAATGACTTTTCAGGAGAAAAGGAAAAGAAGGCATCCAATGACCAAGGAATACTGATGAAAGACAGCTTGACCATCAATTCGGAGCGGACAGAATACGGGGACGGCAGGGCAGAGATCTATGACCTGGGCTTGTTTGACCAGAGAGGAAATTTGACAAATCTCCTTTTAAAGGGAGAGGAATTTACCATAAAAGAGAAGATCCGGTTTGCGGCGGATATTGCCAATCCGATTTTTACCTATACTATAAAGGATAAGAAGGGGACTGATCTAAGCGGAACCAACACCATGTTTGAGGGAACGGAGATTAAGCCGGTGAAAGCCGGTGATGAGTATGAGGTCAGCTTCACCCAGAGGATGACGCTTCAGGGGGGAGAATACCTATTGTCTATGAGTTGTACGGGATTTGAACTGGGAGAGCACGTGGTGTATCACCGGCTCTACGATGTGGCAAACATTACGGTGATCTCCAACAAGAACACGGTGGGAGTCTTTGATATGGAATCCAGGGTGAAGGCAGTGAAGAAAGAGGCTTGAGAAGATGGAAAGCAAGCATGCCTTTGCTTGCAGACAGTAGGAAATACAAGGCATAAGAAGGCGCAGGAAATGGAAAGCAGGAGTGCGGGAATGAATGAAATTGGCAAGGAATTGATGGAGATTCTGGAGACATACGGGAGTGACAGGAAACGGGCCTTAAGGGAGCATCCTGGCCTGGCGTATCTGTATGCGCTTTCTGACCAGAGAGAAAACCTGATGGATTGGTATCCCTTTCGTCCAGAAGGCCGGCTGCTTCAGGTAGGCTCCGATTACGGAGCTTTGACCGGGGTGTACAGCAGAAAGACAGCTGCGGTGGATGTGCTGGATGAATCGGAGGAGAATCTGAAGGTAAATTGGTTCCGCCATGTGGAGATAGAAGGCAGGGACAATATCAATTATTATACAGGCAGTATAGAGGCTTATACAGGCACGATGTGCCAGGAGGGCTATGATTATATCGTATTTGTAGGTTCTTTAAAAGGTGACGGAACGACACAGATACAGGCAGCGAGACAGCTGCTAAAGCCAGGTGGACAGCTGCTTGTGGCGGTCTGCAACCCTTTTGGAATGAAATACTGGGCTGGAGCTCAGAAAGACGACTTCAGCTTTTCAAAGAATCAGATAGAGAAGCTTTTGGGGGATGGGAAACCAGGGAAGAATCTTACGTTTTATTATCCCATGCCGGATTATAGACTTCCGGTGACCATCTTTTCAGACCGGTACCTTCCGGCAAAAGGCGATTTAACCGATACCATAATGGCTTACGATTACCCTAAATACCTGTTGATGGATATTGGGGCTTCTTATGATGCGGTCTGTGAGGATGGGCAGTTTGAGCAGTATGCCAATTCTTTTTTTGTGGTGTGGAGTAAGGAAGACGCCGAGGTACAAGGCCTGAGAATGGAAACGGAGGCAGGCAGAAGATGGGATGCTCGGGATGAGTCCTGGGAGATTGAGTATGTGAAGTACAACCGGACCCGCAGGGAGAACTTTCAGATTAAGACCGTGATAAAAGGCGATAAGACTAATCGGGTAGTGGAAAAGTCTGCCCTGGATATGGAAGGAACGCCCCATATCTGGTCTCTGGGTGCCAACTACACAACCTTGAGCGCGCAGCACACAGGGGTGAAATTTGTGAAGCCTACGATGAGCGGGGACCGCTGTGTGGTAGAATTTCCCTTCGTGGCAGGGGAGACCTGGGCCCAGAAGCTAGGGCAGGAACTCCAGGAAGGAAAAGCGCCGGTAAGAACCATCCAGAAAGCCATGGATCAGGTACTTGAGGTAAGAAAGACCAGCAGGATGCCATTCGCATTGACTTCGGAGTTTCTGGAGGTGTTCGGGAGAACCGGAGGAAGACAGACTTCAGAGGAGAAAGAACAGGAGTTTAACGACCTATTTGCGGGACAGGAGTGTCTGGAGATATCCAATATTGATGCTCTGTTTGAGAATATTCTATTGACAGCTGACGGGATGTATTGCCTGGATTATGAGTGGGTATTCCCGTTCCCCATACCAGTAAGATTTATCCAGTACCGGATTCTTTTTTATTTTTACCGGCAGTATCACAGCATCCTCACAGCCTGTTCCAGTGTGGAGGACTGGCTCTTAAAGTTTGATATTACAGAAAGTGAACAACAGGTATTTCAGGAGATGGAACGTTCATTCCAGCAGTATGTGCATGGGGAGAACCAGCAGATCTTTCTGGAGAATTATCTGGTAAAGACGAAAAATGCCAGAGACCTGGCCAAAGTGGACGGGGAATTGGAACGGACCAGAGAGCGTCTGGAGCAGATAAAGCTGCAGCTGAAGGAAAAAGACGCCGCCATCCGGAAGATGACGGAAGTCCAGAGGCTGACCAACAATCATGTGACTAACCTGGAGATTATGATTAAGGATCTGCGCCATGAGGTGGAGGAAGAGGGGAAGACCCTGTCATACTTAAACCGTCATGAGGCTCTGATCTTTAAGGTTCGCAGGAAAATGGGAGAGAAGTTTAATGAGCGCTATCCCAGAGGAACGGTAAAGCGGAAAAAGCTTTCTTATCTGAAAGAATATCTGTTCCATCCCATCCATTCCCTGAAGTTATATACATCGGAAGAAGGGAAGAATTTAAAGGATGGGGATTTTGCCATAGGAAGCCAGTATAAGGAATATGGGAAACTGAAGGTTCCTTATGCAGAGCAGCCGTTGGTGTCCATTATTATTCCGGTATACAACCAGATCCACTATACGTATGCCTGTCTGGTGTCCATACTGGAACATACAAAGGACATACCCTATGAGATCATTATTGCAGATGACGTGTCAACCGATGCCACAGAGCATCTGGACCGCTATGTAGAGGGGCTGGTGATCGTAAGGGGTGATGTAAACCAGGGCTTTCTAAGGAACTGCAACCATGGGGCGCAGTCTGCCCGCGGGCATTACCTCATGTTTTTGAACAATGATACCCAGGTGACAGCTGGATGGCTGTCCTCCCTTGTGAACCTGATTCAGTCGGATGAGACCATCGGTATGGTAGGCTCCAAGCTGGTGTATCCCGACGGAAGACTTCAGGAGGCCGGAGGAATCATCTGGAGCGATGGTTCTGGCTGGAATTATGGCCGACTGGATAATCCGGACAAGCCAGAATACAATTATGTTAAGGATGTGGATTACATTTCCGGTGCGGCAATCCTTCTTTCCACTGATCTGTGGAAGCAGATCGGAGGGTTTGACACCCGGTTTGCCCCTGCATACTGTGAGGACTCGGATCTTGCCTTTGCTGTCAGGGAGGCAGGTTACAGAGTGGTATATCAGCCTTTGTCCAAAGTCATCCATTTTGAGGGTATTTCCAATGGAACCGATGTGGAAGGCACCGGTATGAAGCGGTATCAGACCATAAACAGTGAAAAGCTAAAGGAGAAATGGCAGATCCAGCTGGAAAAACAATGTGAGAACAACGGGAATCCGGATCCTTTTCGGGCAAGAGAGCGGAGCATGGGAAAGAAGATTATCCTGGTGGTGGATCACTATGTGCCTACCTATGACAAGGATGCAGGATCCAAGACCACGTTCCAATATCTGAAGATGTTTCTTAGGAAAGGATATGTGGTGAAATTTTTGGGAGATAATTTCCTTCATGAAGAGCCCTATTCCACAGTTTTGCAGCAGATGGGGATCGAAATTTTGTATGGGCAGGACTATCAGGTTGGCATATGGGACTGGCTGAAGGATCATGGAAAGGATATCGCCATTGCCTACTTAAACCGTCCCCACATCGCCGCCAAATACATTGACTACATCAAAGAGAATACCGACATAAAGGTCATCTATTACGGACATGACCTTCATTTCTTAAGGGAAGGCAGGGAATATGCCCTTACAGGAGATTTGGAACGGCGGCAGGCCTCTGAATACTGGAAGTCCGTAGAGATGTCCCTGATGTACAAGGCAGCTGTGTCCTACTATCCCTCCTGTATCGAGAGAGATGCCATCAAGGCAGAGGATGAGGACATTCCAGTCAAGGACATTGTGGCATATGTGTATGAAGAATTTAGGGGGAAGATTCCTCAAGACTTTGAGAAGAGGGAAGGCCTCCTGTTTGTAGGAGGCTTCGCCCATCCGCCCAATGCAGATGCGGTTTTGTGGTTTGTCCGGGAAGTCTATCCCCTTATCCGGGAGGACATGGAGGCTGTCGGGAAGCAGCCGCCGGATGTCTATATCGTAGGCTCCCGGGTGACAGACGAGATTCAGGCGCTGCAGCAGCCAGGAAATGGCGTGATCATCAAGGGATTTGTCAGCGAGGAAGAGTTGGCTTGGCTGTATGATACCACCAGGATTGTGGTGGTTCCCCTGCGCTATGGGGCAGGGGTGAAGGGAAAAGTGGTGGAAGCTCTGTATCACGGTACGGCCATCATCACCACATCCATCGGCGCGGAAGGAATAAACGACGGGGAACATGTGATGATGATTAAAGACAGGCCCAGGGAATTTGCAGATGCTGTAGCGCAGCTGTACCAAAATCCGGAGCAGTGTCTGGAAATGAGCAGAAGGACTCAGGAGTATGTCCGCAGGCATTATGGCGTAGATGCGGCCTGGAGGGTCATCCAGGAGGATTTTCTGTAACACAACATCGCTACATGAACGATTAGGAGGAACATTATGGTAACCGATATGACAGATGGCAGTATCTTTCGCCACCTGATTTCTTATTCCATCCCGCTGATTTTAGGAAATTTATTTCAGCTAACCTACAATGCAGTGGACTCCATTATTGTAGGACGGTTTATCGGGAAAGAGGCTTTGGCGGCGGTGGGAACCGCCAGCCCTGTGATGAACATTATCATTCTTGGAATTTCCGGAATCTGTATCGGAGCCTCCGTTCTGATGAGCAATTTTTTTGGAGGCAAGAAGGAAGATATGGTAAAAAAGGAGATGGCTACTACCGCCGTGTTCGGGGTATATTTTTCCCTGGCAGTCGTCCTTCTGGGAATGTTGATTACAACCCCTCTCTTAAGGGCGCTCTACGTGCCAGAGGAGATTCTGGGAATCGCATCCACCTACCTTCGGATCATTTTTTTAGGAGCACCCTTTACCTTTTTCTACAACGCCATTTCATCGGCTATGAAAAGCGTAGGAGATTCCAAGACCCCTTTAAAGGTCCTTGCGTTCTGCTCCGTGCTAAACGGAGTGCTGGATCTGATCCTTATAGGAATCTTCCGCCTGGGAATCGTATGCTCCGCAGCCACCACGGTGGTTGCAGAAGCACTGTCTGCTGTGTTATGTATCTGGTATGTATATAAAAAGGTTCCTCTTCTTCAGCTGAAGCCGTCAGAGTTTCGGATAGATAAAGGTCTCCTAAAGCAGACCCTTCAGTACGGAAGCGTGACGGCTCTCCAGCAGTCCTGCCAACCTATTGGCAAGCTGTTGATTCAGGGGGCGGTCAATCCTATGGGGGTGGATGTGATTGCCGCCTTCAATGCAGTAAACCGGATTGACTCCTACGCCTTCACTCCGGAGCAGAGTATTTCCAACGGCATTACCACCTTCATTGCCCAGAATGCAGGGGCAGGCAAGGAGGAGCGGATCAAAAAAGGATTTGGTACAGGATTGATTCTGGAGTTTGTCTACTGGATTGTCATATGCAGTGTGACCCTGCTTCTGAGAAAGCCTATCATGAGGCTGTTTGTGACCGGGCAGAATCTGGAGATTGTGGCCTTGGGAAGCAGTTATCTGGGGCTCATGGCATTATTTTACCTGTTCCCGGCGTTCACCAATGGATTTCAGGGATACTTCCGGGGGAGAAGGTGCATGAAGATGACCCTTTTAGGAACCTTCATCCAGACAAGCCTGAGAGTCATCTTCGTATATGTGTTGACTCCGGTTATGGGGTTAAACGGAGTGGCATTCGCTTGTGCCATCGGCTGGACATTTATGCT
>JAETTS010000747.1 GCA_021769025.1 Enterocloster bolteae | reverse complement strand
TCCGGCGTTCTCTTCCGGATGCCTTTGTGATGAATGACCTGAACCCGGATCATCTCCGGCATAGGCGCTGTAATCTTAACCGTCAGGTTGATCCCGTCCAGGGTATCCCCTTTCTTCTCAACCTTTCTTGTAGGCGCACACAGCGTAAGTTCATATTCTGTCTTCCTGGTCTCATAGACCTGCTGTGGGGAAAAGCTTCCGTAGCCTTCCTTCAGAAGCCAGCATCCATTGTGAAATTTCATATGATCTTCCTCGTTTCTTTCATATTTTCGTTTTATCATCTCTTTTTATGTCCTATACCAGAGAACAATGTCATCTCGATAACACATAATCTTTTGCGATAACGTAGCCGGGAGAGAGCCCTTGACTAAATTACATGAGGATTGCGGGAGCACAAAGTGCGGAGCAATCCGGTATCAAAGAGGTCAAAAGACCTTTTGACCCCAACATCATGGCATTGTATCAGAGAAGTTCTATGCATACGCACATACTAGCATATCCGTATAAAGAAAAACACCTTACTTTTTTTACATGAAATCCTTCATAATTTGCACTCTTAAGATTCTATCCCACTATATGGTCTCCTTTCCGTCGTCTGGCTTCTTCCGACGCCCCCATATCCACTCTGCAAGATAGCTGAGCCCCAAGCCAATGGCTATCCCTGCGAAAACATCCGTAGGATAATGGACACCCACATACAGGCGCAGAAGACTAATCATCACTGCCAGCAGAAAGAAAGGGATTCCAGCCCATTTAGGAAGCCTTCGGACCAATACCCCTGCTGCCGCGAACGAACTGGCTGAATGCCCGGAAGGAAATGAAAAATCCCCTGGGTGACCGATCAGAGGAACCAGCCCTTCAATCACATCAAAGGGTCTCACCCTGGCTATTACATTTTTCAGTGTCAGATTGATCACCAAAAGAGACAAAAACAGCCCCAAAAGGGCAATCACACCAGTTTCTCTGGTCTTCCTTGAAACCAAAAGCACCAGAGAGAGCAGTATCCAGATAAATCCCTTATCCCCCAGGCCTGTCACCACTGTAAAAAGAGGTGTAAGCACATCATTTCGTACATACTCCTGAATCCACAACAAAATCGCTCCATCCAGCTGAAACAGTGTATCTATCATTCCTTATCTCCTTTTCTTCTCTTACGGTTCAGATGCAATGCCATTTCATTGGGATCTGCCCTTCTATAACATGGCCAGGGTTCCGGCGACAATCATCACAAGCCCTGCTGCCCCACGCCTGGACAGCTTCTCGTGAAACACCACATAAGAAAATCCAACTGTCACCAGAATGCTTAACTTGTCAATGGGAAC
>JAETTS010000746.1 GCA_021769025.1 Enterocloster bolteae | reverse complement strand
ATTGGATCCCTTCTGTGGTGACAACATCCCAAAAGAACTCCTTCCTCTGCCGATGGTCTCTTCATCTTGGATTTACAGGCTTCTGAATCAGAATCATACAGAATCTGCGTCATTATAGACTAGCCAATCGGTGCCATTCTGTTTGTCCATACAAGCGTGAACATGCCTCAGAATTGTGAGCAGCCGGGTCATATGGGAAAGTGAAGCTGGCAGAGAGGACTAGGTGTTAGTGCTGACTGAAGACAAGATGGGTTCAGGTTCGGTGTGTGTGCTCTTCGTGAAAGAAACAGCCCAGAGGAAGAGTGTAGATTGGAAAGGTGCAGCTTGGGAGGCACTCAGACATCTACTATTGGCCTTGTGGGGACAAGGAGCCATTAGGGAAGGGGAAAGATCGCCAGGGATAGCTTCAGCCACTGCTTTTGTCTAGCAGAACCCTGTTTAGAATCCTCATCTTCGAGGATGTAAACGAAAACTGCCTGGAATCAGTTGATACATCAGTAACCATCAAGAGTGTGCCCACTATTGCAGAGGAACCCAGGAAAAAGCCTGATCATGGAAGATCCTTTGCCTTCCAGAGATGGAGACTTCTCCCCGGCAACACTGGGCAACCCATCTACGTCGGTAAGGGCATCCCACTAAGTCCAGATCAGTGGTCCTTAACCCTTGGATTGAGACCCCTTTGGGAGCTCAAATGGCCCTTGCACAGGAGTCACATATCATATATCCTGTATTCCAGACATTTACATCACAATTCATAACTATAGCAAAATTAAAGTTATGAAGTAGCAATGAAATAATTTTACAGTTGGTGGAGCTGTATGAAAAGGTTACGTTAGGAAGGTTGAGAACCACTCCTCCTGACCCCTCTAAGATATGCCTGTAGGTATGGACTGGAGGTATAATCCCTTTTATTCAATCAGGCAAATCCAGAAAAACCAAATACAACCAAAAGGTTATTTAGGATAAACAGCCACTGTACCCACAGTATCAGGCCTGCTGACATCTTAGACAAATGATGTCAAAATGGAAATCAGGTCACACCA
>JAETTS010000017.1 GCA_021769025.1 Enterocloster bolteae | reverse complement strand
TGAGCCAGGATCAAACTCTCATGTTATTATTTGAATTTAATCCGGAATCAAGACTAACTCTTGGCTAATCCTTTTCCCGTTTACTGTTGTTTGGTTTGCCCTGCCTGCCTTCCTTAAGAAAGCCTTGCAGGAACCGTTCTGAATTCTCTCAAATCCAAGGCTTCTTCAGCCTTTTTACTAGAATTTTCAGGGTTTTACATACTGTTCAATCTTTGATTTTCAATGTTCGGTGGCAGTGATCTAGCCGTATCTTTGTAGGCCGATCTGCCGCTCCCCTCACGGGGCGAGAATTATAATACCAAATCATTTTCCAAATGTCAACATCTTTTTCAAAATTTTTACAATAAATTTTTGAATGAATTGTTTGATTGGGCGCAGGCCTATCAGCAGGCCTATCACATACTGTTTCTTTCTCATCGACAAAGTCTGGACGGATCTTCAGGATAATGATATAATTAAGAAACGCGTGATAAGCATAAGACTTATCTGCAACACTAACCCGGAAGGCAACTGCCAATAGGCAAAAATAACCTGACGGGAAAGACAAGAAAGAGAGGATTTATACATGAAACGAACTTTAAGCTTTTTGATGACATGTGCCATGACTGCCGCTTTGATGACAGGCTGCTCTTCTGCTCCACAACAAAATCAGGCCAGTCAGGCTCAAACGGAAGCACAGACTACCGTAGAAACTCCAGAGACTGCTACTACTGCAACCGCTGAGACACCTGCTGAAACCGCCAAACCAGAGGTCAGCCTTGAAGCCCCCGGTATTTCCCATCTGCGCATCGGTTCATTAAAAGGGCCTACTTCCATGGGACTAGTCTCCCTGATGGACAGAGCTTCCAAGAATTCCGTGGAGGGTGACTACGAATTTACTATGGTGACAGATGCTTCCGAACTAGTTGCCCAGATTGTATCCGGCAACTTGGACATTGCCTTGGTTCCTGCAAACATGGCCAGCATTTTATATCAGAAAACCAACCAGGGTATTCAGGTGCTGGACATTAATACATTAGGTGTTTTATATGTAGTATCTGCTGATGATTCCATCAAGAGCATTTCTGACTTAAAAGGGAAAACCATCTATATGACAGGTAAAGGTACTACTCCTGATTATGTTCTTCAGTATCTGCTGTCTGCCAATGAACTTACTTCCGACGAGGTAACAGTTGAATATAAATCAGAGGCAACGGAAGTGGCAGCTGTTCTGGCCAAAGACAGCAATGCCATCGGGCTTCTCCCTCAGCCGTTCGTCACCGCGGCCATGGCTCAGAATGAAGAGTTGGAGATGGTTTTGGATTTGACAAAAGAATGGGATAATGTCCAGTCGGCAAATGGTGGGAGCTTGGTAACTGGAGTAACTGTATGTCGCAGCCAGCTGCTTGAAGATGAGATTTCCGCCAATGCTGTTAACGTTTTTATGAAGGAACATAAAGAATCTGCGGAATTTGCCAATGCCAATGTTGATGAGACCGCCCAACTGGTAGCTTCTGCCGGGATTATTGAAAAAGCCCCTGTGGCTGCCAAAGCGATCCCATATTGCAGCATTACCTATATTGATGGGGAAGAAATGAAAGAAAAGCTCTCCGGTTATCTCAATGTGTTATATGAACAGGATCCTTCTTCTGTAGGCGGACAACTTCCGGATGAAGCATTTTTCTATCTTCCATAGGAACCTTTATGGATAAATTGATCAAGCGTATCTCTAAAGCCCCATGGCGTCGTCCCCTTATCATTTTGTTCTGGCTACTGGTATGGCAGCTGTCAGCACATTGGATTCATAACCAGATTGTTCTGGTAGGCCCGTGGGAAACCTTTGTGGCTTTAAGGCAGCTGGTCTTTTCTGGAGACTTCTGGTTGTCTATTGCCCACTCCTTTCAAAAAATTAGCCTGGGATTTCTGGCAGCCTTCTTCTTAGGTATTCTTCTCGGAAGCAGTGCCTACCGTTTTCCCTGGCTTCAGGAATTTTTTGAGCCAGTGATGGTGCTAATGCGTTCCGTCCCGGTGGCATCTTTCATCATTCTGGCTTTAATCTGGATCGGTTCCAGCCAGCTGGCTGTTTTAATTGCATTTATTGTGGTTCTTCCTATGATTTATGTCAATACATTGTCCGGCTTGAAAAGTACAGATGCCAGCCTGTTGGAAATGGCTTTCGTTTTTCGTATTCCTGTATGGAAAAGAATCCGTTTTCTCTATATTCCGGCTCTGCTTCCATACCTTATAAGCGGTTGCCGGATTGCTTTAGGAATGAGCTGGAAATCAGGTGTGGCGGCAGAAGTCATCGGGCTTCCCACCACATCCATTGGAGAGCGGCTTTATATGTCAAAGATTTATTTGGAAACTGCAGATCTATTTGCCTGGACATTTACCATTATTGTTGTCAGTTCTCTATCTGAACGACTTTTTTTGTCTCTGTTATCCTGGCTTCAAAAAGAAAGGCAAGGTATCCCATGAATATAAGGCTTCATCATCTTTCCAAGTCTTTCGGCCCTTTAACCGTTCTCTCTGATTTTTCCCTCACCATGGAATCTGGATGTATCTATGGTCTGATGGGCCCGTCTGGCGCGGGGAAAACCACTCTTCTTCGGATTTTGATGGGCCTGGAAACCTGTGATAGTGGTTTTATTGAAGGGCTGGAGCACGCAAGAGTCAGCGCGGTCTTTCAGGAGGATCGTCTGTGTGAGGCGTTCACTCCTGTGGTCAATGTTCGGATGGTCTGTGGTAAATCGATGTCGGAACACCAGGTAAGGACAGAATTATGCCGCCTTCTTCCTGAAGAATCGTTAAACCGCCCGGTCTCCATCTTAAGCGGAGGTATGAAACGGCGTACTGCTATATGCCGGGCATTGTCCGCTCCTTTTGATTTATTGTTAATGGATGAACCTTTTACCGGGCTGGATAAGGATACCAGATACAATACCATCCGTTATGTGCAGGAAAAATGTTCTGGAAAAATCACACTTTTTACAACGCATCAGGAACTGGATATTCAGGCTTTACAAGCCAAATTAGTGCATTTATAGTCTTTTCTCCTCGTAAAATGGATAGCTGGGGATGCGGGCTTTAAGCCCGCTCCGCTCAACTTGGCCATTAAAAGAGCCTCTATTAAACCCCAAATTAAAAATCCCTGTAATTGCTTTATTAAAAGCAATTCAAGGATTTTTAAGAAATTCCTATTCATGCGGATAACAGGAATCGAACCTGCACGGTCTCCCACCAGAACCTAAATCTGGCGCGTCTGCCAATTCCGCCATATCCGCTCACTGAGCGTGCGGGGATTCGAACCCCGGACAACTTGATTAAAAGTCAAGTGCTCTACCGCCTGAGCTACACGCCCATTTCTCTCCATAACCTAGAAAATACCGAGGCAATCAGATTCGTACAGCACCCTTCAGTCCAATCTATAACTGGGCTAGTTGGATTCGAACCAACGAAATGCAGGAGTCAAAGTCCTGTGCCTTACCGCTTGGCGATAGCCCAAAATGGATGTCTGATACAGCTACCTGCTGTCCCCTCAAGTTCCGTTTTATAATAGCATAGTTTTTTCATGTTTGCAAGCCTTCTTTTTAAAGGCTGCACACTGGCAATTGAAGAAAAAAAGACCTTAAACCCCTTGCAGTTTCAAGGTTCCAGGTCTAAACAATAGCCAGGGTGGATACAGGGATTCGAACCCTGGGCCTCCAGAGCCACAATCTGGCGCGCTAACCAACTGCGCTATACCCACCATAATCATATGACAACGAATGATTCGTATCCATATGAAACGAGCCTGAAGGGATTCGAACCCCCGACCCACGGCTTAGAAGGCCGTTGCTCTATCCAGCTGAGCTACAGACTCAAAAAGCGGGTGATGGGAATCGAACCCACATATCCAGCTTGGAAGGCTGGTGTTCTACCACTGAACTACACCCGCAAAATGCAGCCAGGAGAAATTCATTCTCCAATCGGGGTGACAGGATTCGAACCTGCGACTTCCTGGTCCCAAACCAGGCGCTCTAGCCAAACTGAGCCACACCCCGATGTGTTACGGCAATTATAAACCATGTTTATCATTACCGTTTCACAACGCAAAAGTTATTATATACTAAGAGCCAAATCTTGTCAACTACTTTGTAAAATTTTAGTCTAATTTTAGTCTCAATTTAGTCCCATTCATTTTTAGCTATTAATTCTCAGCCATTAATTTTAGTCCCCTGTGGCCTCGCTCATCACAATATTGCGCAGCTTCCTGGCTAAGGGAGTGGTTCCGGCATCTCGTTTCTGCATCACAAGAACGAATGTCAGTCCAGAAGACGGATCATTGATAAAATGACATCCCAGCCAACCATCCCAGCCATATTCCCCTACATGCCCCAGCATTCTCGCTTTTCCAGGGGTCTTCATAACTCGCATCAGGCAGCTATAGTTATAACCGCACAAGTTTGGAAAATAATCTGCAAGAGCATTCTCCTGAAATGCATTCAATGCACCAGATGACATAAAACGTACCGTCTCGGGGTTCAGGATCCGGATTCCGTCCAGCTGTCCCCCATTTAGCAGCATCCGTGCAAAGCGGGCATAATCATCCACTGTGGAGACAAGCCCTGCACCACCGGATTCAAATGCAGGCGTTCTGTCCATGCTGTTTATGATTCCAAGATGATTTCCTCTATATGGTACCAGGCGGCCGCTTTCATCTCTGTCATAAGCCGTGGCCAGACGAGCTCGCTTTTCTTGGGGCACAGTAAAACCAGTGTCTGTCATCCCCAGTGGCTTAAAGATGGCCTCCTCCAGATATTGCCCAAAACGTTTCCCGGAAGCTGCCTCAATCACTGCTCCCAATACATCGGCTGAAGTCCCATACCGCCAGGATTCTCCCGGTTCAAAGGCAAGAGGGGCTTTGCCTAAAAGTGCGGCAAACTCTGCAGTGGACATAGGATCCTCCCCCAAAAGCCGCCTGTCAATCTGCTCAAATACGCGATCCATATAGTCTCCCGTCAGACCTCCCCTGCCTCCGTATACCAGTCCGCTGGTCATATGTAAGAGTTCCTGTACAGTAATCTCCCGGCTGCTTCTGACCAATTTCCCATTCCTCTCAACCATAGGTTCTGCAAACGATGGAAAGAAGGTAGACACTGGTTCCGCAAGATCCAAAATTCCATCTTCCACCAACTTCATCGCCGCCGTGGCAGTGATAGGCTTGCTCATGGAATAAAGCCGATAAATCGTGTCCCTTGTAATAGGGCAGCCTTCCTCAATATTGGCCATACCAGACTCAACATAGCAAATTTCCTGCCCGTCCTTTAATACCAGAACACTCCCCCCTGCCAGTTCCCGCTTCTCAATCCCATTGTCCAATACATCCTGAAGTTTCTTCTTTGTCTCCATTTTCATACGCCATCTCCATTCTTTAAAATATGTTAAACCGGATGATATTTATCATCCTTTAAAACCATCTAAGATAATACCACGGCAGAAACAATCGGCCTGCCCAGCCCCAGAGCGGAAAATACTGCCCCATATCTACAAACACTGGAGTAAAAATAAGGCTTCCTGCCAAAAATAGTGGAATCAAGCTGCAGACAGCCTCAGGCTTTCTGCATATTAACTTTACCCCGTAAGAGAAGAGGCAGACACCCCCGCAATAGGCGGCCATAGCCCCCACTTCCTTTCCAAGCCCCTGTATGCATCCTCCGGATACCAAGCCTGCAAATCCAGACAGAGATGCAAGAAAAACCGGAGCCCCAAGAACTGCAATCCGGCACCTTCTCTGCCGGCCATAGGGAAGAGGCAAAAACAAACCTCTCTTCTCATCCAATCCTAACATAACAGCGCTGTAGAGACCTACCACCAACAGATACACAGCTATCAGGCCTCGTACCGGAAATACCGACAGGATTTGCTGTGGATCCTTGTACAATCCATTTTCTCCTGATTGCCGATACTGGAAATGGAAGGTGCTGCCATTTCCCATCCATTTCTCGTACAGTCCTGATATCTCCTCGTTTAGCTGCCTCTCATCGACTCCCAGGGATGCCGCTGCCTCGCTTACGATATGCTGCTCTAAGACGTAATCCTGGAAGAGTTCATTCCCATATACTTCCATCAGAGAGGAAAATACCACTTCTGTGGAGAGAGAAGCAAGAACCGTAGAGGGCGCAGAATAGACATAGATGCTTCTCTTATAGTTCTTCTCATCCAGCTTGCCTCGAAGTCCCTGAGATATGACATATCCACACTCCGCCCTTCTGGAAGCCACCTGCTCTTTCACCTGCTCTTCCCCTTCACATTGATAAAACCGAAAAAAGGAATTGCCAGATGTTTCCCTTTTGTTTACCAGATTGTCTATGAGAAGCTGTTCCAGGGAGTCTTCCATATTCTCATCCCTATAGGTATCTTCCTTTTGGATACACACGGCAATCCGGATTTCCTGGGGCTGTGTCCGCTCCACCTTCCTGATGAGAAACGTTGCAATGGGAAGAGTCAGAAGAATCAGAAAAAAGGACATCTTCTTTAGATAACGCTTACAGGAAAGAAAAAACCAAAGAAATCCCTCGCTCATTGTCCCTTCCTTTCTGCCAGAATACCGGCCAGCCAGGCTGCTATAATAAGAATAACGCAAGCTCCTGCCCTTTTATTATCCCACGTCCCGGATACAGCCATTTTCATGCTGTTCATCAGAATAGCGGAGGGAAGCCAGGGAGCAAGCATCTGAAAGGAATGGGGCAAAAAGACCAGAGGGAGGATTCCTCCTGCCAGAAAATGCTGGCCGGTCATTACAAAAAACAGAAGCATAATTCCCCCTAAATGATTCCCTGCTATTCGATATAGAAGCACAACCACAGATGATGCCGCTACACAGGAAAGAGGCCATACCACTGCCAGGATACCGCTCCAGCGGAGCTGTTCTGTCATAAGCAGAATCAGGATCACAGGAAGGGAGCCTAAAAAGAGCAGGACTCCCATTCCAATGATCCTGGCCCCAACCTGGCTTCCTATGCTGATTCCAGCCAATTTTAATTTCTCCGCCATCGCCTTTTTCCATGGGAGTAGATAACCGGATACAGGAATGGCAGCTAGAAAAAGGATCAATACAAAGGCGCTAATCTCATAAAATGGAATCACACCGATATCCCCGGTTGCCTGTACATTCTGATGCCGGAAATAGACAGAACGCTGAAGGCCATACTCCATGTACTGGCTATTCAAATCCAACTCAAGCTGGGCGATGGATTCATCCAGCCCTAAAAAATGGTATAACTCATTACCTGCATAGATACCAGCCTGGCCGGCACTTAAGGTTAATGCCCCTGCATCCGCCAGTTCCCGAAACACCCGCCCTTCTATTCCCATATGGCCTGTCGTCCATATGGTCACTGGTGTGTTCTTCCCGCTTAGGATATCCTGTACAAAGTTCTCCGGCACATCCAACACGGCATATACGTCTCCTTTTTCCAGAGCTTCCAGAGCGGATTCCCGGTCCATATACGAAAATTCGCAGATACTTTTTACGCTGTCAAGGGTACTGAGCATCCGGACTACCTGTTTTGCCAGAGGATCCTGTTCTGGCATAGATATTCCCACACGTATCCGCTCAACCACAGTACCTGCATACAGCATCCGACTTGCCAGGAACACAGCGGTTCCCGAAAGCGCCAGAAGCAGAACCACTCCCGCAAAAAGAGCTGGGATCTGCTTACCTGTCCGCTTTAATTCCATTTTCAGATAGGTAACCTTCATTCTTGTTCTTACCATTCTACCCCTAACTGAGTTACCAAGCCCAGAAGATTATAGAATGCCTCTTCAACCAGATCTTCCCACTCCTCTTCTGTTGCCGCCACAATGTCAAATTCCTTGCCTTCAGGTGCCGTCACCTCCTCTGACAAAGGCCTAAGATAATAACCTCCGCTTAACGTCACGCGCCCCGTGTCATCCATAACCACAACCCGCAGTTCATCGATATCCATCTGAACTGAAACACCTTTTTCAAGCTGGCTTACCACACCTGTGACAGACAGATCTGCCAGAAGATAACCATCCGCTGTCACCGATGCGCCGATATGATAATCCCCGCTGTCTGCCTGATACGTATCAGTATAGATGAATCCCATCGAGTAGTCCTGTTTATCTTTGACCGCAACATCTATAGAAACATCATTGGTTAACCGATTTCCGTCATATGTTCCCTGCTTTTTGATCTCCACGCCTGCCTGGGCATTCTTATCTTTCATGGCAACCTCTGCTTCCAGATTCTGCGTTAAATAGGAACCGCCTTTAAGGGTCACATCGAATGTCACCTGGATGTCATCGCCTAACTCTTCGCCCTCCTCTTCGCTTTCCGCTGTAAAAATTGTATTTCCTTTTACGGCTGCCAAACGTCCCTTTTTATCTACATAAACCATCATGTCTATATCATTCAGCGTCTTATCCAGAAAGTCGATCATTTCCTCTATGCTGTCTGTCATATCCTCTACGACGCTTTCCCTCATCTGTTCCGGAGACATACCAGATGTCACTCCGCTCATTATTTCTGTCAGCTTTACACTTTGCTCTAACTGTTTTAAATAGATTTCTTTTAATTCCTCATCGTTTAGAAAGAAATCCGTGGAGCCTTTCAGAAAATCAATCATAAACTCCTTGCTGACTAGTACATGATATCCTCTACATGTCTCTTCCTTGTCGTCCACCACACAGATTTCTTTCTCTGCTTTTTCCACAGTCATGGCAGCTTTCAGCTTCTCCCTGGTCTGCCAGCCATCCTGAAACCGTTTGGCTGCTGCCTTTAGATCCGGACCGCCTGTTCCCTGTGATTGGCTCCTGGCTTCCTCTTCCAAGATCCTTAAATAGTCCTCAATGCCTTCCGCGTCAACCCCATTCTCTTCCAACTCCGGCCCGAACATCGGTGATTCCTGAAGCCGTTTCCCCAATCCTTCACTTAAATCCATGGAAAATACTTTTGAGGAAAGTTCTGGAATCGCCGCCATCAACCGTTCCTCTCCATAATAGAGATCCATGTGGAGAAGATCCATATCATTATAAATCATGCCCACTTTCGCCCCTATTTTTTCATTGGTTCGGTCATACATGCTGGAAACCTTCAAACCGCTTCCTGCAAATGCCTGAATCTCCGCAGAAGAACTGCTATCCAGTGTAAGGGAGAGACCGCTTTCCACATCCGCCGTGGAAGCATTGTCCATAAACTGAGACAGGCCAAACAGTTCTTCCATCGGCTTCACCTGATCTTCTGTATAGATATTCTCAAATGCCTGAATCACCACCTCTTTCGGATCCTTTTCAGTCACCTTAAAAAATGCAAATACACCTCCCGCAACCGCGATGACGGCAGCAGCCCCAATACCGACAATAGCTCCCACATGGATCTTTTGTTTCTTCTGTTCCGTTTCCTGTGATACTTTCTCCAGCTCCTGATTCTCCATTCCCTTCCTCCTTCAATGAACGCTGTGCCCTCCCAGTCTCTTTGTGCCTGATTTTGTGAGATGAAGCAAGTACATAAATCAACACATCAGCCTGACCAATTCTTGTTCTGGCAAATGGTTCTCAATCGCCGTCAATCTTCCGTCCTTCAACAGGTACATATGGGTACAGACTGATAATTCTGCTATCTCATGGGATGTCAAGATCACTGCGCCGCCAGATGCCATATAGACCTTGAGATACCGCCGGATCTGCTCTTTGCATTCCATGTCCAGGGCTGCCCCTGGCTCATCCAGAATCAGATAGCCCTCATGGCCTGCCAGGGCACAGGCAATGCTGACTCTTTTTTTCATTCCTCCGGACAATTGATCTACCCTTCGTTTCAACATAGGCCCCACTCCCAGAAAGGCGGCGGCTCCTGTCTGCAGATCCGCTTCCATTGCCTTCTTGTTCCCGCGGTACCATAGAATCAGATTGTCTTTCACAGTCAGTTCCTCAATCAGAGGGTTTTCCTGAGGCACGTATGCCACAGCATTTCTGGAAGTTTCCATATTGCCAATCTGTCCCCGATCCGCCTTCAGGGTTCCTGCAAGTATGGATAGAAGTGTGGTTTTGCCACACCCATTGCTTCCGATGATCCCCACGCAGGTCCCCGGTGCAACTGCCAGATCCACTCCTTTTAAAATCTTCCTTCTGCCATAACGTTTGTAAATCCCTGTTGCTGTCAACATCTGCTCCACCTCTGCTAGAAAAATGAGGCCGCCTTACGGCAGCCTCACTCACTCTCTTTTTAATGGCGGTGCATCGGTACCTGGTCTGCACCGACTTTTTTCAGATTCTCATGCACATTCCTGCCATCTGCCTGACCAATCAGTGTATCTCTGGCTTTTTTCGCCTCCATCTCGGTCTTATGCTTGCTTGGCCCGCCGACACATCCTCCGACACAGACCATGCCCTCGATAAAGTCTGCAGGCAACCTGCCGGCTTTTAGAAGAAGCAGGGCTTTCTTGCACTCCGCGCCACCACTGCACTTCATCACTTCTGGATTGATGTCTTCTCCCATCTCCTTGAAGCACTGAACTACCGCAGAAGTGACACCGCCACCATTGCCAAAGCGTTTTCCAAATACAGAGCTCTCCTGATAGGAGTTCTCCTCCGGCTCCAACTCGACTCCCTTTGCTTTCATCATTGCACGGATCTCTCCATAAGTCAAGACATAATCTGCATTGCCTGTGATATTTAAGTCCAAGCTCTCGCTCTTCTTGGCAATGCACGGCCCGATGAATACCGTGATGGTCTCCGGATCCTGCTGCTTTAGCCATCTGGATACTCCACACATAGGTGAAACCGTTGTGGACATGTGATCCAAAAGTTCCGGATAATGCTGTTTGATCATGTTGACGAATGCCGGACAGCAGGAGGTTGTCATCTTTTTGCCCTCCTTGTAAGCCTGGGCCCACTCTTCTGCCTCTGCAGCTGCTGTCAAGTCTCCTCCTAATCCAACTTCAACCATATCCGCAAAGCCAGTCTTTTTAAGGGCAGTCTTCCAACTGGCCATAGTAATGTCTGGGCCAAACTGACCTTCCGTAGCAGGAGCTACCATCGCAACTACCTTTTTACCTGCCAGGATCAGCCGGATCAAGTCTACCATAAAGGTCTTGGTTCCGATGGCTCCAAAGGGACAGCTATGAATGCAGGCACCACACTGAATACATTTCTTTTCATCGATCTTGCAGATTCCGTACTCATCATAGGTGATAGCATCTACCGGACAAACCTTTTTACATGGCCTTTCCAGATGAGCGATGGCGCTGTACGGACAAGCCTGTGCGCACTTTCCACACTCCCGGCATTTTCCGGGATCTATGTAGGCTCTGGTATCTCCCATGGTAATAGCCCCAAAATTACAGGAATTCTGACAGGCCTTTCCCATACATTTCCGGCAGTTATCTGTCACGGTATACGAGGCGATAGGACACTCCTCACAAGCAGCGTTGATGACCTGAACCACATTGATGGAATCTCTTCCCACCGGGCACTGTCCCTCTGCCAGACGTACCCTCTGTTTGATGATCTCTCTCTCTTTATAGATGCAGCAGCGGAACTGAGCCTGGGGGCCCGGAATCATCTTGTAAGGAAGTTCCTCTCTCTCCTCCTCCAGCTTTCCTTCCCATGCAAGCTTTGCCACCTCATATAAAACCTGGTGTTTAATGTGCAGAATCGTCGCATCATTTGTTACCATGAATTTATCCTCCCATATCAGACTTTTAGTAATACGTAACCGTAACTGGTTTGCCCATCTCTTCCAGCGCATTCTTCAACTGCTCTACCAGGTTCTGGCGAATGCCTAAGTCAAAGGGCAGGCTTGGATTCTGATAAGCACTGTTGATGGCTTTTCCCACAAACAGGTGTATCTCTGTACAATCCTCGATAATCATCTTGGCTACCATAGATGCTCCGTTGGGCTTATCCAGTTCCAGGAAGAAATCTTCTGCCACAGCTTCTTTTTTATTGTACCTCCTTAAAAGCTGTACCACACGGTTCAGGGTCAGAACCCCCTCGGTCACCAGATCAATTCCATCCATATAAGCGATAGGAGGAATATCCGGATCCACATAGTCTAAAGACACATCCATCCGTTTGTTCAACACCCTGGACACAATAGTCGCACTGGTGCCGCCGCAGACTACCGTTTTCGCCGTCGGGTCAGCCGTAAAGGCAGCCACCATCTTCTCATCATCCTCCGGATTGCTGGCCGGGCCGGTCATCAGGTTCACCGGCTTGCTGTCAATGATTCTCATACATGCCACAGTGGTATCATCACCTGGGCGGAACATATAAAGTTCATCGCAAGCGTGGCAGATGGAAGTGGCAAGGCGGATGGCAGAAACCGTCACTGCATACTGCTTTAGCGCATAGGCAGCAATATCTTCCCACAGCCATCCAAAGTTCAAAAGCTGCCCTACGCCGGCATGGATGGTTCCATCGCTCATAAGAATCAGCGCATCGCCCCGCTGTACCTTGAACCGAAACTCATTGATCTTTTTATTGTCGATCTCCCGGATATTCTTTGGAATGTCAACCAACTTCCCGTCTCTTATGAAGATACATCCCGGATTGTCAAACTCTACCAGGTAAGCATCCCCGTTGTTGAACACCTGAAGAATGCTGAATGTAGAGTAAGCCACCTGGCGCACCTGGCATACCGGCAGGGTCTCCACAATGGTATCCACACACTCTTCCAGTGTTGCACCATTTAAAAACATGGTTCCCAGAATCTTGGAAGTCAGTGTAGACAAAATATTGGCTTTCACGCCGCTGCCCATGCCGTCCGCCAGGATCATGATATCAGAATCCTTGGTCTTTAATATTTCCACTCTGTCTCCGCAGAGAATCTCTGTAAATTTATTGAGGCTTTTATATCCAACGTCTACCGTAACTCCCATCTATCGGACCTCGCTTTCACTTCCCTCTTCCAGCAGAGAACTGCAAAGGCGGGTTAATGTGGTCTTCGTATCCGCTGTGGTCTCTCCCAACAATCCGGCAATCTCCTGAGCCACCATCATCTGCTTGTGGATCACCTTCTGGGCCAGATCAATGGTCTCCAGTTTTCTGTCATAATCCTGTTTGGCCTGCTCTTCCTCTCTAGTGATATCGATAAAGGTCGCCAATACCACATCCTGCTTCTCTATGTATACGATATTCTGGAGCATGGCAATATTATACTCCGGATAGATTACCTTCTTGCCGTGGATATTTTGATGGGTGTCATATACCCACTGGAAGTCCACCGGATCAATAAACTCATAGAGATACATATTCAGCGCTTCAGAGCGGGTCTTTCCAAAATACTTCTCGCCAACCTTGGAGTACTCCATAATCTTCATATCCTTATCTACGATCAACACCACATTGGGTGATGTCTCCATAACCAGATTGGACAGAGATTCTGCCTTCTCATGCATAAACGGAATACACATGTTTAGTTCAGCCTTCTTCTGGAATACAGCGATAGCCTTCTCCCTGCAGGTAGGATATCCGCAGGCACCGCAGTTTAGCTGATCTTCCAGGCTGTTCTTGCCAGTCTGCCGTAAAATAGCCTGGATCTCTTCTTCCGTAGGCATAGGATCCTTGGGAGAACGATCCTCGAAAATTTTCTCCATGGCCACATTCTCTGCCAGTCTGGCCACTTCCTTAGGCGCTACCGGATCCTTGGAAACAGTCTCCTCCATATCCAGCTTCACCTTAAACCTGGAAATGGTCTCATCTTCCACCGTTGGGCCTTTGATACAGCCGCCGGCACAGCTATTCATCTCAATAAAGCAGCCCTTTATTTCTCCTCTGGCCATGCTGTCGCATAAGTCAATACAGTTCTTGGTTCCGTGGACATAGAACTTGCGGTATCCGTCCGCCCGTCCCTCTGTCGCCAACACAGAGCTTACTACGCCGTTACTTACTGGATATAAGCGGTTAATCTTCGGATCAACCGCGTCAAACGGATCGTCCTCGCACTCCTCAATCACAAGATTCTCTTCCTGAAGCCACATCTCAATATCACTGAAATTCAGAACCGCATCAATACAGTCTTCATGTCGGGAATCCTGGGATTCTTTTTTCTTGGCCAGGCACGGGCCTAAGAATACTACTTTTGTATCCTGTCCGTACTCTCTCTTCAGCACTCTGCCATGGGCAACCATCGGGGATACCACTGGTGCCAGGTATGGAACCAGCTGAGGATAATAAATCTCGATCAAGTCATTGACACTGGGACAGCATGTGGTGATAATGTTCTCCATCACCCCGTCACGCAGAAGCTTGGTGTATTCCTCTGTCACCAGGACAGCCCCCTCGGATGTCTCCCTTACATCTGCAAATCCCAGTTTCTTAAGAGCAGCCTTTACCTGTCCCAGGGTCTTGTATTTTAAAAGGCCCATATAGGACGGTGCAATGGAAACCACTACCTTTTCCCCTCTTAAGATCATTTCTTTTACAATATTTAAATCACTGTTTAATGTCTTAGCCGACTGAGGACAAATCTGAAGGCATTTCCCGCATAAAATACATTTGTCCTCCATAATCTCCGCACGGCCATCCTTGATCATGATGGCTTTCACTTCGCAGTTACGGACACATTTATAGCAATGTTTACACTTGGTCGCCTTGAAATCAATAATCCCCATTACAGCCTCCCCATAATCTCCTTCTCAAAGAATTCTTTTGTCGTCTCCGGTTTCAGAGAGAACAACTCCCCGTCTACAGTCACGCAGACACCGTTTACACAGTTGCCACTGCAAAATGCACCGTTTAAATCTACCTTGTCTCCCAGACCGTTCTTCGCTACCAGTTCCTGCATCTCTTTGATGATCTCCCTGGAGCCTTTCAGATGGCATGCACTTCCGATACAAATTGTTACTTTCATGACTTATCCCTCCGCATATGTAAGATTTAGACTTATAGTTTAAGTCATTATCTCACATTGTGATATTATTATCAATTACTTTTTTCAAATTTCCTTAAAATAACTTTTTATCCGATTATGCTCCATCATTGGAATCCAACATAATAAAGAATTCCACTCCGTCTTCGGTATTTTGTACCCCATATTCTTTGTGATGAGAATCCATAATCGCCTTCACAATGGACAGGCCGATGCCGCTGCCTCCATATTCCCTGGTTCTTGCCTTATCTACTTTATAAAACTTCATCCAAATATTGGGCAGATCCTTTTCGGGAATACAGGCCCCTGTATTCCTTACTGCAACCTTTACCTGATCTCCCAGTTCCTGGATACGGATCTGGATCACCCGTTCTCCGTCCAGATGATTCAGGGCATTGCTGACAAAATTGGTAATTACCTCTTCAATCTTAAATTCGTCTGCCCACACATACACCGGATGATCGGTTTCAAATTGAATGTTGGCGTGCTTCTGCTGAATCATAATGCTTGAGGCAGACAAAACTCCCCGAATCAAGTCTGCCACATCGAAGCGTTCTAAAGCTACCTGGTCGTTGCCAAACTCCAGGGCAGTCAGAGTCAAAAGCTGGCGCACCATCTTATTCATTTTGCCTGCCTCATCCATAATAACCCCGCAGTAGTAATCCCGGTTCTCTTTATCCTCCGCCATCCCTTCTGTCAGGCCTTCTGCATATCCCTGGATCAGGGCAATGGGTGTCTTCAGCTCATGGGAAACATTGGCAATGAAATCCTTGCGCATCTCATCAATCTGAATCTTCTCTTCTATGTCCTTCTGCAGCTTAATATTCGCTGATTTTAATTCTCCTATGGTTTCTTTCAATTTATCAGACAAAATATTCATGCTGTTTCCCAGCACTCCGATCTCGTCGATGGCCTTCCCCTCATATTTCACATCAAAATCCAACGCGGAAATCCGTTCCGAGATATGGGCCAGATTTAAGATGGGAGAAGTAATCCGCTTGGTAGTAAAAAACACGATAATACTACTGAGCAGCAAGGCCACAATCCCCACATAGGCAAGAAAACGGTTAGCCAGGTCCACACTCTCCCGGATACTTTCCAGAGGAGTGGACATGATAAATATGGTATTGTTGTCCGAATAAAATCCCCAGCACTCTAAATAAAATGTTCTGGAGCGGGCATCATATGTCTTCTGGATTGTATAGTTCTCCTCTTTGTGTATGGTCGCCGCCCGGTGGTTGTTATTGCCAAGGATATATTGTCTGGCTTTGTCCAACATAAAGTTGGCATCTCTGGCAGAGGAGACCACCACCTTGTCATTGATTCCATCCACAAGAACCGTCATAATATTG
>JAETTS010000745.1 GCA_021769025.1 Enterocloster bolteae | reverse complement strand
GGACCTGAAGCTGAGAAAAGAGATGCAGTTGGAGCTGAAAAGAATCCAGCAGAGTTTGAAAATCACGTTTATTTACGTTACCCACGATCAGGAGGAAGCGTTGACAATGTCTGACCGGGTGGTGGTAATGAAAAGCGGGGAGATTCTTCAGATAGGCGACCCCCAGGATATATACAATGAGCCGGCCAACGCCTTTGTAGCCGACTTTATTGGCGAAAGCAACATTATAGACGGCATGATGCGCCGGGATTTCCTGGTGGAATTTGCCGGTGTGGAGTTTGACTGCGTAGATAAGGGCTTTGCTTCCATGGAGCGGGTAGATGTGGTCATCCGCCCCGAAGATATTAAAGTGGTTCCCACAGAGTCTGCCCAGCTGACGGGAATTGTGGAATCCGTCACCTTCAAGGGGGTACATTTTGAGATCATTGTGGACGCTCATGGCTTTAAATGGATGATCCACTCCACTCTTAGCCAGACGCCGGGCACTTTGATTGGGATGATGGTCACTCCTGAGGACATTCATATCATGAAGAAGATGGAGGAATAAGCCATGAAAGCAAAGTATGCGGCCTATCCTTACATTATTTGGATGATTCTGTTTATCGCCATTCCTCTGGGGCTGATTTTGTATTTTGCCCTCACCGATTCTGCGGGAGCCTTTACGGTAGCCCACATTGCCCAGACCGGCCGTTATATGCCGGTGCTGATGCGCTCTATCTGGCTGGCGGCCGTTTCCACCGTACTCTGCCTGGTATTGGCTTATCCCTTATCCTATATTATTTCCCGTCTGCAGGGGGTAAAAAGCCGGACCCTGCTGATGCTGGTCATGCTGCCTATGTGGATGAACTTCCTTTTGCGCACCTATGCCTGGATGACCCTTCTGGAGAAAAACGGCGTCATCAACCAGATTTTAAACTTTTTTGGACTGCAATCCCTTAATATGATTAACACCAAGGGCGCGGTTATCTTGGGGATGGTTTACAACTATATCCCCTTTATGATCCTTCCCCTTCATTCGGTGATGGTAAAGATCAATAACGATGTAGTGGAGGCAGCTCAGGATTTGGGCGCCAGCCCCTACTATGTATTCAGCCGGATTGTCCTGCCTTTGAGCATGCCCGGCGTGCGCACCGGCATCACTATGGTGTTTGTGCCGGCTGTGTCTACCTTTATCATCTCCCAAATGCTGGGGGGCGGCACCAACCAGCTGATCGGAGACATCATTGAATTGCAGTTCCTGGGCAATGCCTACAACCCCAATCTGGGTTCGGCCATCTCCCTGGTGCTGATGGTGCTGGTTCTGCTGTGTATGAGCCTTACCGGCTTCTTC
>JAETTS010000016.1 GCA_021769025.1 Enterocloster bolteae | reverse complement strand
TGGAGATTACAGAACCAATTCCGATAATGATTCCCAGCATAGTTAAGAACGACCGCATCTTGTTGGCCCGTATGGCGGAAAATGCCATAGCCATATTCTCAAACAACATGTGGATCCTCCTTTCCCGGCCGACTATCCCGGCCCTGCTCTCTAAAATCATCCGTCCCGGCAATTCCGGCAGGCATTCCCATATGATCTGTCTTAGCCGCCTCGCGTTCCCTTAAATCATCAGGCCGGGCCGCCTTGCCTTCTCTTAAGCCATCGGGCCGGGCCGCCTCGCCTTCTCTTAAACCGTCGGGCCGGGCCGCCCACAGTTCTTCTGCCAGCTGTTCTGTCTGGGCTGTCTGTAGGCTTCTCTCCCCGTCTTCTTTCTTCCTGTATGTATCGCTGATGATCACACCATCCTGAAAGCGGACGATCCGGTCTGTAAATGCAGCAATATTCTCCTCATGGGTAACCACCACCACCGTAGCCCCCTCCTTGTGCAAGTCTGAAAATAACTGCATGATCTCCTCGGAGGCCGCTGTGTCTAAGTTTCCTGTAGGCTCATCTGCCAGAATAAGAGGAGGCTCATTGGCCAGCGCCCTGGCAATGGCAACTCTCTGTCTCTGTCCTCCGGACAACTCGTTGGGCATGTGATCCGCCCTGCTTTCCAAGCCTACCCGCTTTAAAAGCTCCATAGCCCGCTCCCGCCGCTCCTTCTTTCCTTTTTTTGCATAGGTCATGGGAAGTTCCACGTTCTTTAACGCCGAGGTCCGGGAGATCAAATTAAAAGATTGGAACACAAATCCGATCTTAAAGTTGCGGATCTCCGATAACTCATTGGGATTCATGGAAGCCGTATCGATCCCGTCAAGATAATAATGCCCCAGGGTAGGTCTGTCCAGACACCCCAGAATGTTCATAAGCGTGGATTTACCAGATCCGGATTTTCCCATGATCGCCACAAACTCTCCCCGTTTTATGGTCAGGTTGATCTTCTTAAGCCCCAGAACCTTGATCAGGCCAGTGTCATAGATCTTAACCAGATTCTCCAGAACGATCAGATCCTCGCTGACATTTTCCGTCAGATAAGAAGGAATTTTTCGTTTCTTCCATGTTAATGATAATGTTTTCATTTCGCCAGTCTCCATTCTGCCGTCAGATTTCAATCCCTGGTATCCGTTCTAAAGTTACTGCATCGACGGCATAACCATTACCTGCATTCCGTCTGTCAAAGCCATAGAAGGCGCTGATACGATCTGCATCCCTTCTGTAAGAGTTCCCTCTTCCACCGGCGTTATCTCCATCTGGATATCGCTCTCTACACCGATATTCACCAAGACTTTCTTTAGCACATTATTCTCCACCACAAACACATAGCTTCCTTCTTCCCCTTCCAGGACAGCAGTGATGGGTACTACCAGAACCTGATCCGCTTCATTCAGCACAATCTTGGCCCTGGCCGTGATTCCAGCGATCAGCTTGGTATCCCTCTCCTCAATCCGGATGGTAGTAGGAATCACGCGCTCCGTAGACCCGCCGCTGCTCTTCATCTCACCGGTGGGGGAGATGGCCGTCACAGTTCCCTTTACCGTATCACCGCTTAGGATATCAGCACTGATCTCCACTTCCTGCCCCACCGCTACCTTGCCGATGGAATATTCACTGATCTCAATCTTCATCTCCAGCACATCCAGATTCTCAATAATGAACATGGGCTTGTCGTCGTCGATCTTGTCTGCAAACCGGCCCACCTTTACGTTGACACGGGTCACAGTTCCTGCAATGGGGCTTACCACCTGGCAGTCCTCCAGCTGCTCTTTTTTCTTCTCCAGTTCAAACTCTGCATTCTTTATCTGAAGATTATAAGATTCATTGGCTACCGGCTTACCATCTACCAGAGTAAAGTTCTTTATGGCTCTCTGGGCATCGTTCATCTGATTCCTAGCGGTCTCCCACTCCACCCTGGACACGCTTCCTGCCTGATACAACACATTGGTGCGGTCATACTCTCCCTTGGCCGCCTCATAGTCCTGTAGCGCTTTGGCATATCCGTTTTCCGCCTGAATCTGCTGCTCTTCGTATGTAGTAACCGCCAAGTCATAGGCATTCTGGGCGATATCCACCTCCTTCTGAATATCGCTGGTATCGATCAGAGCCAAAAGCTGTCCCTTCTCCACCCGATCGCCTTCCTTGATCAGAATCTCTGTCACCTCTGCGTGAAGGTTGGACACCACGTCCACACTGTCTGTGCCTGATATGGGTCCGCTGACCGTCAAGTCTTCCGTGACGTTTCCCAGGGTTACCGGCATGGTCAAAACCGGCATGGCTCCACTGTCCTTCTTTCCTCCAAACACATTTACCACCACGATCACGGCCACTATGGCAGCGCCTACAGTGAGAATCTTCCTCTTCCGGCTCCATGCCCTCCAGTTAAAAAATTTCTTCTTTCCGGATCTTCCCGCTTTCTCGGATTGCCCTGCTTTCTCCCCTTTTTTCTTCTTCTTTTTCTTCTTCCCGGAGGTATCCTCTTTCATGAGAGCCTCCAGTTCTGCATCCAGCTGTGCATCCTCTGCAATCCACGCTACTGCGGCCTCCGCCTCCTTCTGGCTTACGTCTTCCGTTTCCATTCCTTCCCCTATGTCTTCACTATGCCCTGCACCTATATCCTGGATATCATCTATTCCGCCCTGCCCTGTCATGCTGGCAGTACCTTCTATATTCTCCCTCTCCATCGCGTCCCTCTTTTCCTCCTGTGCCATCTCTTAAGTCTCCTTTCTAACCCGTTCAGCTATTCTTATAACGATTGGCCCCATAAAAAGTCTTCATGTTTTCATATATATTTTTGCTGTATTAACATTATTAATACAGTTTAATACACTTATAATATTTTTTCAATCCTTTTTTTCAAAAAATTATTGCACGAAATATTATTGCACGAAACAGGCTATCACACAAAAAAAGAGCCTCTGCACAACCGATGTTCCACGATCCGTTGTGCAGCAGCCCCATCCTCATACTGATGTACTGACACCCTATATCAATTCTCTATCCAGCAAAAAATCAATCTCTTTTGGTGTGCGGACAGAATTTCCATTCTGATTGATGGTTCTGGCATACACGACTCCCACATCAACAGAAAACTGACGGTACAGCAGTTCATTATAGATAATATTTTCCATAAATATCGTTTACTTTTCAAGTCCTTAGAACTCTCTTCTTATAACTGCTTGGCGTCTCCCCGTAAATCCTGGAGAACGCCTCCGTAAATGCCCTTGCATCCCGAAATCCTGTCTCCATGGCAATCTCATACGCTTTCATATCCGTTGAAAGCAGAAGAGATACCGCATGAGAAATCCGCACCTTATTCACATAATCCTTAAAATTCTCTCCTGCCTGCTTCTTAAAAAAGCTGCTGAAATAATAGGGATTCATATGTACAATCCCGGCCAGAACCTCCAAGGACAGATTCTCATTGTAATGCTCCTCAATATACGCCTTGGCGTACACGATGTCCTTCTTTTCACTGCTCTCCATCATCTCCTTCAAGAGCCCCAGATATCCCTCCAGATACTCCCGGAAAAACTCCCGCATCTGCCCATAGTCCCGACAGCGCCTTCCCTTTTCCAGAAGCTCCCCCACATCCGGCTCTCTCCCCGCCAGGTTCATGGAGCGCATCTTCTCCTCCATCAGACGAATGGTAGAACAAAAATAGTAACACGCATCCTCCTTTCTTCCGTCTGAAGCCGTACACAGCATCCTGGCAAACCGCTCAAAGCCTTTTAGAAAGCTTTCCTCATCCTGGGCAAACACCGCATCCATCATCTGATCCCTTGCCTGGGAAATCTCCTTAGTCCCTGCCTGCCTTAAAAACACCGGCTCCCCTACCTGCAGAATAGGAATCTTTATCTGATCCATAAAAAACAGATACCGCCTCATCTCCAGACACTGCTCATACTCCCCTGGAATCCGGCTCATGGAGTCCACCAGGCCTCCGATGATAAACACGGTTCTCTTCTCCATAATCCGGCTGGTCTTCTCCTGAAGCTCATACAGCGCCTCCTTGGCTCCAGCTGCATCCATCCCCTTAAGCACCATGACAATATCCTGATTCTTGGTAAACAAAATCCCCAGTTCCTTCTCAGCCAGATACTCTTCCAGAAAACTTTGAAACGAAAAATACATGAGCCTCTTCACCTGCTCATTTTCCGTTCCATCCAATAAAATCTCCGCCAGCACCGGCAGATACGTAGTATCCTCCAGGATCCCTGCCTGTGCCTCCTCAGAATCGTTTCTGTCTTTTGCCGTCCCCTTTTCCTCCTTCCAGAAAGCCGACACCTCCCCGCCGCTCTGCATCTGCGCCGCCTTCCCGATGGCATGAATCAACTCCTCCAGAATCACCGGCTTCAAAAGATACTCCACCGCCCCATAGGTAATCGCATTCCTGGCATACTCAAAATCCTGAAACCCACTGATGAAAATCACCTTGGTATCCAACTCCAGCCTCCGGATGTTTTTAAGAATTTCAATTCCGTCCATCCCTGGCATATTAATATCCAGAAGAGCAATATCCGGCTTCAGTCCCAGGATTCCCTCCATAGCACTTCTCCCGTCCTCATACTCTCCCACAACCGAAATCCCCATTCTCTCCCAATCCACCAGCTTCTTAATCCCCCGAAGAATCACCGGCTCATCATCCGCAAGAATCAGCTTTATCATATCTTTCCCCTGCCTTCAGTCATATTTCTCTCCAATTCCATGCACCACCACATTCAGCATCCCCTCTTCCGGCGGACCAAAGGATCCTACACAATTTCCTTATACGGCAGCAACACCCGTATCATCGTCCCCACCCCCACTGTACTGGTAACCCGTATCCCATATTCTTCCCCATACAAAAACCGCACCCGGTCATGGACATTCTTAAGCCCGATGCTCTGCCAATTATACTCATTCTTCACTCCCGGAGCCTCCCCGCCAAGAAAACATTCCAGCCCCTTCACGTCGTCCTCACTCATCCCCACCCCGTTATCAATCACAGACAGCTCCAGCCGCCCCTCCTTCACCAAAGCCTCAATCATCACACTCCCCCTGCCGTTCTTCGGCTTAATCCCATGGACATACGCATTCTCCACCAGCGGCTGTAAAATCAGCTTCGGCACCATGATCTCATGGCTTCCCGGCGTCTGCACGCTTAAAAGAACCTTCCCGGAGATTCTGCAATTTAAAAGGAACACATACTTGCGTATAATCTCCACCTCCTTCTCCAGAGGTACCATATCCTCCACCGGCCCGATGAGATAATGCATCTGCTCCGACAGCGCCTCAATCATCTGGGACACCTGCTCATCCCGGTTGTCCACCGCTGTCATCCGGATAATCTCCAGCGTATTATACAAAAAATGGGGATAAATCTGAGACTTAAGGGCTGTAAGCTCCGCCTCATTCTTCTTAATCTGCGCCACATAAGACTGATTAATATAATTCTTCAATTCCTGAGACATCCGGTTAAACCGCTCCGAGAGAACCCCAATCTCATCATGGCTTTTCACCGGAAGCTGAATATCAAAATTTCCGCTCTCCACCTGGCTCATCTGCTCCATCATCCTGCGGATTGGCCCTGTCAGCTTTCCTGAAAAATAAATGGAAGCCAGCAAAAGCCCTGCCGCACAGGCAGCCAGAAACACATACATAGTAAGCCTCAAAGAACGAATCCTCTCAAACGCAGCCCCCGTATCCACAGCCAGGACCACACGCAGCCCATAATCATTCTCCTGGGTAGTCATCACCATGGTCTCCTTCGAAGAAACCGGCATAAGCCCGTCCCGTTCCAGATTCCTGCCGATGGCCGCCCCGCTGGTAGAAAAAAGACACTCCCCCTCCTCATTCACCAGCCAGATACTCTGGGCCTCATCCATATGCATTTTCTTTATAATCAGGCGCAGCTTCTCAATATCAATATCCAAAAACAAGGTGCCCATATATTTCTCCTGCCCAATCGTTCCCCGCAAGTCATAATAATTCCTGGCCACCGTAAACACATCATCCTTCACCCCATTATAATACTCCGTCTTGTGCGTGGGAATCAGCATCAGATTCTTCGACCCTGTGTCCCACTCCTCATACCCCATGCTGTCATAAAACGCCTCCTCGTCCTGAAAAAACGTCTTCCTGCGGCTGAAATGAAAGGACCGCCTCCCAATCTCCGGAATCTCCGCCACAAAATGCACCGCATAAATGTAGCCGTCCGTATTCTCAATATTCTGGAGAAAAAGGCGCATCTCCTCCTCCCTCTCGCTGTCCCTGTCCTCATAGGCAAATATCTCCCCCGTAAGAACCCGCCGCAGCATATCATATCCAACCGAATACCCCGGATTCTCCGTCTGCGTCCCAGGCTCATAAGAATATACCGCTTTAGACGCACTGTTATACACAGACAGCATATTCTCCACGCTGGAAGAGATATGGATAGCCGCCTGCTTATAGTTCTCCGACAATGCACTCTCATACTCCTCCAGTATGGTATTCATCATAAATGTAGACAACACCAACATGGGAAAAAGCCCTAGCAAAATCATTGCCAGAGCAAACTTATGATAAAGATTCAGATTTCCCTTCTTCTTCCCTGCATCCATAACAGCCTCCCAACCAATGTCATTTCGTTAATGTCTTGTTGTTTGAAGAATTGTGTAAAGTCCGCCTGGAGAGAACATGATATTGTGTCGTCCAGGGCACGCTCGCGCTACGTGAAGAGCGTAGCGGTACATAAGGCACTAAAAAACAGAGCCTAAGTACCGACGGTCTTCAAGTACCCTGGACGACACAATATCATGTTCTCTCCAGGCTACGTTGTCTCCGGAAAATCAACATTAACTAAATGCCATCGGCCTTCAAACCCATAACCTCCAGACAAGCCATCCGTTTTCTTCCAGGCTTTCCGGCTGCCGAACCGCCAAACTTACCCCTTGGCCGCCCCCGCCGTAATCCCCTTCACAAAATACTTCTGGAACATGCAGAAGATTGCCAGCGCCGGGATAATCGAAATAATCGTCCCTGCAAACACAATATCCCACCGGGCCGTATACTGCCCCACAAACGAGGCAATCTCAACCGTAATTGTCTTCGCCTTACCGCTGGGAAGCGCCAGATAAGGCATCAGGTAATCATTCCAGATTCCCAGTCCGTTTAAGATAATCATAGACCCTGTACACGGTCCAAGAAGAGGAAACGTCACCTTCCAGAAGGTCTGGAACGGCGAACACCCGTCAATCTGTGCCGCCTCCTCAATCTCCAGCGGAATCCCCTTCAAAAAGCTGGAATACAGAAGGGTTCCAAAGGCGATGGAGCCTGCAATATAACACACAACCGGCCCTGCCATAGTCCCGAAAATGTGGAACATCTTCATCTGTTTAAACAGCGGAAACATATAAAGATGAAACGGAATCATCATACCTGCCAGGAAAAACGTATAGATAAACGAAGTCATTTTCCCCTTCCTCCGCTCAATCCCATAGGCAGCCATAGGCACGATGCACACAATCAAAACCTCCGACACTACTGTCAAAAACACGCTGTGGACAATGGCTGTGGCAAAATCAGACTGGGCAAACAAGTCCTTAAAATTCTGAACGTAAAACGAACTTGGAAACGCCACCGGGCTCTTTAAGATATCCCCGTTACTCTTAAACGCAGACATTAACGCAAACAACACCGGATAGATAAATATTATCGCAAGTACTATGGTAATTGCAAGCAAAACAAAATCAAATGGCTTCGGTTTTTTCACTGCCTTCATTACAACTGCACCTCCCTGCTTCTCAAGAACTTCTGCTGAACCGTATTCAGGACAATGATAATAAACAAAAGCACAATCCCCACTGCCGTACCAAAGCCCTGCCGTCCCTCGTTAAATCCCACCTTATAAAGCAGATACACCAAAGTCTCCGAAGTAAATCCCGGACCGCCGTCCGTCATAACCGAAATCTGGTCAAACACCTTCAGCCCGTTAATCAGGGATAGCGTAAAATTAATGGTAAACGCCCCTGAAATCATAGGGACCGTAATATTGCGAAACTTCTGAATTGGCGAAGCCCCATCAATATCCGCCGCCTCAAGAATATCCGTAGAAACACTCTGGAGAGATGCCAGATAGATAATCATATAGTACCCGGCCCCCTTCCATACCAGCACAACTCCAACCATAATCAAGGTCAGGGACGTATTGCCCAGCCAGTCCTGCTTAAAATCCCCCATTCCCATGGCAGTCAGCATGGAATTGATGGCTCCGAAATTATAGTTGTACATAATCTTCCAGATAAAACCAGAAACAATACCAGAAATCAACACCGGAATATAAAAAGCACTCCGAAAAACATTCTTCCCCCATCTCACATTATCCACAATCAACGCCAGAATCAGGGCAAAGGCATTCTCAAAAATAGAAATAAAAACCGTAAGAATCACTGTATTCTTCAGCGCATTCCCAAACCGGGCGCTGGTAAAAATCTCCTTATAATTGGACAATCCGATGAACCGCAGATTGGGGCTGATTCCGTCCCATGACGTAAAACTATAATACACACTGCTGATGGTAGGCCAGATAATAAACAATGTATAGAAAATAAACGCCGGGGCAATAAACGCCACAGCCACCTTATCAATCTTAAACCTGCCTCCGTTCCCTTTTACCCGTTCCATAAAAACCCTCCGTTTTCTGCAAGCATGTAACCGTTCAGTTCCCCCTAGACCAGTTACGCAAACATTCCTTTTCTTCTTTAAAAAAGCCCCTTCCCCCTTTTTAGGAGAAGGAGCCTGCACTACCCTGCCTATTCAATTCCCACGCCGGTAACCGGATTGAAATTCTCCATAGCCGTCTTCCAGGTCTTGTTCATCTCCTCACAAGCCGAGTCAATCTCCCTGGTTCCCTGAAGCACCTCAACTAAAGTCTTGTAAGTAAAGTTTCTGAAATCCGGAGGAAGCTCATTCTCCCCTACACGCCCATTCCACATAGGAGCCAGGTCATCCGCAGCAACCGTTGCATCGATAACCTCCTGGAACACCGGAAGAACATCCAGCTCCGGCTGATCCACCGTTGCAGGGATTGCACTCAGCTTCTCACAGTACACCTTGTAATTCTCTGGTGCATAGAAGAATTTGATAAACGCCTCGCCTGCTGCCTTCTTATCCGCATCCTTGGCAGATTCCGCAGAGATTGCAAGACCGCCGACACCGGCTCCGCCTACCAGCCTGGTCTTTCCATCCGGGCTGGGAACTGCAAACCATCCCATCTCAAAATTCGGATCCGCCTGTGCAATCTGGGAGAACATATGAGTACCAGAATACATCATAGCCGCCATATCACTTACCAAAAACGTAGTAATCTGCGCATCCGGAGTGGAAGTCCATCCATCCTGTGCAAACTGCATAATCGTCTTCATCTCCTCAAAGGTTGCCTTGATTGTCGGATCCGAGAAATCCTTGGAACCGTCATAGCAGTGCTTAATAAAATCCCCATCCTGGCTTAACACCTGGTCATTGTACGCCTTGTGGAACCAGAATCCCATATGCCAGATATCCTGCCCGCCTACAACCAGCGGAGCCATATCGCCCTTATCCTTGATAGCCTGGCACAGAGCAATAAACTCATCATAGGTTGCGGGCTCTGTAAATCCGTTCTCATCAAAATACTTCTTATTATAAATGATTCCGTTGGTATTCTCGCCTCCAAGAGGAACCGCATACACTTTGCCGTCAAACTTCATGGTATTCAAAAACAGAGATTGAATCTCCTCAGACAGCGGCTCCAGCTTTCCTGCCCTCACATACATGGCAGTATCCCTCATCTCCATAATATCCGGGAATTCGCCCACACTGTCCTTGGTCTTCAAAAACTCACTGTAAGCACCTCCGTTGCCTGGCTCAATGGTAACCGTAATATCCGGATACGCCTCATTAAACCGGTTCACAATCTCATTCATAGCCGCCTTGGCGCCCTCGTCGCCGTCAGCAAAGATATAAGTAAGTTCCGTCGGAGCAGATACGATGGACTCGCCCCCTGCCTCCGCAGAAGTCTCCGCCGCCGTTGTCTCGCTGCCCCCTGCTGCCGCTGTGGTAGCTGCCGCCGTCGTCTCCGCCGGTGCTGCCGTTGTACCTGAATCCTGGCTTCCGCCGCCGCATCCTGCCAATGTGGTCATTGTCATGGCTGATACCAATAAGCCTGCTAACATTCTTCTCTTCATTTCATAATCCTCCATTTATCTTGAATCGTTTTCTTTATCCGACCGGCCTTATTTGTTTCTGTGACTATACTATACCAGTAAATTCCCACAAAAAAAATGCACTTTTTATAGTTCCAAGTGCACTTTTTTAATATGTTTCTGATTTCTCCTCATTACCAGTTTGTAACTAACTTCCCCATTCCGGCCTTTTTCATCATCTGTATATAATCTCCTTCTTCCACACCAGGCAGTCCTCTATCACACAGGCCGGCCTTTCATCCTCATTCTCCAACGAAAACTGCAGGTTGCTTAAATAAAGCCCCTTTACGCTTCGAACATCCATATATGCCGCCCTGCTCCAGTCCGGATAATAATTTTCGGAAGCCTCCCTATCTCCCCCATCCTGCCTTCTCCTCTTATCCGGCACCTTAGGATACTCCTCTGGAATCTCCTGGCGCTTCACGCCGCCGATGCTGTGATATCTTAAATTCCGGATGGTCAGAGACCGGATGGGATGATCCCTGTTGGCATCTACCCGAATACCGTTAAACTTAGGTTCCCCCATAACATCATCACCAAATCGATAATGGACACGCTCCATTTCCTCCGAATCCACTGCAATCATATTGGAAAACATCAAATTTTCCATGGTTCCAATCTCCGGCATCTTTGTAAGCTCCACAGAACTTCCATAATCCTCCGGCTCAAACCGGTTGTTCAGCAGCACAAACAACGGCCTTCTTACATCCCGCATAACCACATTGTCCACCGTAATCTCCGAGATGCTGCCACCCTCCGTACACTCAATCTTGATGCCCTCCCTCCAAACTCTTTTCATGGTGCAATTAGAAATCACCACATTGCGGATATTTCCCACAGACTTTAATCCAATCCGTATCCCTGCGCAGACAGAGGAAAATTCACAATTGACAATATGAATATCCTCCACTGGGAATTTTTTGCTGCCAGCCTGAAGGCACAAATTGTCATCCGTCCCGGTGATACTGCAGTTGTCCACAAACACATGGCTGCAGCCATCAAAATCAAGCCCGTCCCCATTGTACTGCCTGTCATTAAATATAGTAACTCCATTGACCCATATATAAGAAGAATCCAGAAACGCCGTAGTCCAGGCAGCAGCATTGAAAAGAAAAATCCCCTCCACCCGAATTCCCTTACACCTTAAAAACCGCATCATCATCGGCCGATACTCACTTCCAGCATTGGGAAAGCACTCACCGCTTCCGTCAATCCTCCCCCTGCCTGTAATACACAGATTCTCCTGTTCCTCGGCATAGAGAAAACACCTATCCAGCGCCGCCTCATTCTGATAACGGTTATGATGCACATCCTCCCTGTAATCCTCAATATTGGGGCTGGCTTTCAAGACTCCGCCTGCCCCAATATCCAGCGTTACATTGCTCCTTAAAAAAATGGTTCCGCACAGATAAATCCCTTTCTCAATCCGCACCGTGCCGCCCCCTGCTTCATGACAGCAGTCAATGGCCCTCTGAACCGCCGTTGTATTGATGGTAAGATTATCGCCTACAGCCCCATACTCCGTAATCCTGCACTCCACCTCGCTCACCAGCCTGGAGGACCTTCTGCCCATCCCTGTCTCCTCGCCTGCCTTCTGTCCCTTCTCTCCCCTCACACCTGATCGTCCCTTTCCGGCACTTCCGTCTCTAATCCAGCTGCCTCTGGTCCACCCGCCTTTAAACCTGCCGTCTCACCTCCGGCATTTCTCATCCTCACAGGCATCTCCACCTCCGTCTGAGGCATATTCCCCCCAGCCTCCAGCACCAGCCAGCCATCCTTTGTCCATCTCATCTTCTGTATGGCAGTCTCTCTCCCAATCATATAGCGGCGGCTACCTGCAAACTTTTTTGCATCTTCCGGATTTCTGTCTTTTGAGGCCCTTCCGCACAGATGGACCGCATACCACTCCCCGTCAGGAGTCTCCACCAGATCGCAGTGCCCGCATTTCTGCAGCAGAATATCCTCCCTGTGCCTGCTGGTAAGAATGGAATACGCCTCCCTCTCATTCTCCCTCTCCATAAAATCAGCCTGAAACATCTCATAGGGCCCCCACACGCTTTTCGATCTTAAAATCGTCTGCCCATGGGCCTCCCCTGTCCCCGTATCCGCTGCAAACAGATAATACCAATCCTTCCTCCTGAAAATATGAGGCCCCTCCAGGAAAATCTTATCTGCCTTAAATATATCCCTCACCGGCCCCGTCATCTCCCTCTTTACAGGATCATATTCCTGCAGCACCAGCCGCCCTGCATATTTTTTCGGAACCCGGTGATCCGTCACCATGCTAACCATATACTTTCGCCCATCCTCATCATGAAAAAGAGACGGGTCAAACCCAAAATTATTCAACGCCACCGGCTCCGACCACGGACCATGAATATCCTGTGCCGTCACCAGATAATTTTCCGTATCATACATATTGCAGTAAAAAGCCCTCACAATCGTATATACCAGATAAAACGTCCCTTTGTCATATGTAAGACACGGAGCCCAAACCCCCTGAGAAGCCCCCACCCCTCTTAAATCAAGCTGGGACACTCTATCCAGAGGATATCCTATCAACTCCCAATTCTTTAAATCCCTGGAATGATGCAGCCTCACCCCCGGCCACCACTCAAACGTAGAAGTTGCAATATAATAATCCTCCCCCACACGGATAACCGACGGATCCGGATGAAACCCCCGCAAAACAGGATTAACAATTTTCTCCCCATTACTATTTACTTTCTTACTCCTTCCCTCTATATCCAATGCACCTCGCGCTCCTCTCTATTTTTAACTCCATGTATTTTCATAACAATTTACAACTCAATGTCAGTTAACGTACAATTTCTTTATCATAATAATTCCAATAATCTCATCAAGAGAGAATCCTACTATAACTCTCCCATACACGCTAGGCTACATAAAACTCCACGCTATCGAATCTCCAAAAAGTCATTCACGCCAACAACGTAGCTTCGGAGTGACTATGAAACATCTGTAGACCATTTTTCACGTCGGCACTTAGCGCCTGTCCTTTAGGCGCTTAGTACCGCTACGTGAAAACCTGGCGAAAGCTTGTCGGAAGATGTTTCATAGCCACTCCGAAGCGGACCTAAAACGTGACCCGAAGCCCCCGAAAGTGCCCCCAACGCCCCCTAAAATATCCCTACCAAATAAAAACCCCTCCCCCCGCCAACTTATACAGCGCCTCAATAAAAAAATAATCCCCATAGACCATAGTAATATGATGAGGATCACTATGATAAGCCGCCGAACAATTCTGCACAATGGCATCACAATCCTTCCCCCAGTCCACCCTGGTCTGTGCAATCCCCTTCAAAATCTTCACCGCCCCCCGAAGATACATCTCCCTTTCCAACTCCGGCACATACTTTGCCACCTCAATAAGCCCGCTGGCAATCACACACGCCCCACAGGAATCCTCCCATGCCGGCTCTTCTGGCTGTCTGAAATCTACTGGCACAATACCATTTTCCGGCAGACACGCCATACAATAATAGGCCACCCGTTTGGCCGCCTCCAGATACTCTTTCTTCCCCGTATGCCCATAGCTGTTGGCGAATCCATATACTGCCCATCCCTGTCCTCTCGTCCAGGAAGAGCCTTCCCCGTATCCCTGTCCCCCATAGCTTTTCACCATGCTTCCAGTTTCCGGGTTAAACTCCACAATATGGCACACAGATCCATCTGGTCGTATAAAGTTCTCTAAAACCGTATCTGCATGCATCTGGGCAATCTGCTTAAATCTTGGATCCCCGCTCTCCTCCGAAGCCCAGTAAAGCAGAGAAATATTCATCATGCAGTCAATAATCGCCCACCCTGTGGTATCACTTCCATCCACCGCATTCCACGCACGGATAAAATTCCCCACCGGATTAAACCTCCCCGCCAGAAGGTTGGCCCCATGCATGGCAATCCGTTTGCTGTCCTCATTGCCGGTCAGTTTATAATCTGCCACCGCCGTAGGCAGAAACATAAATCCTACATCATGATGAAGTCCATAAAAACCATCAAAGCATGCTTCCAGTTTTTTCTCAGAACCCCTGGCAATCCTGGCGTACCTCTCATCCTTGGTATCCTGGTACATCATCCACATGATGCCGCCCCAGAAGCCATTGGTCCACCAGTTCAGGCCGTCATCCGGACTCCATTCCCTGCCTTCCTCCGACTTATCATCATAATTCCCCTGTGCATCTGTGGTGTAAGGAATTCCATCCTTATTCTTCTCGCTCACCCAGTCCATCTTCTTACGCACCTTTTCCAAACATTCCTGTGCCCATACCTGATAATCTTTCATTTCCTCTCTCCTTTTCAATCCTTGGTTTTCCTCTATCATAACCATTTGACTTTTTCCACACAATATCCTACAATGCTATTAACTGATCTATTCTGCTTTTTATTCCCCAATGATCGCCTTCCAATCCTTACTGTCTGTCCTGCCTTCCACAAGAAAGGAGAGTTTGTATATGATATGTGTAAACAGCTGCGGCCACAACTCCCACCATAGGAAGCCGTGTGACATCGAACACAAAACCGGTGTCCCAGACTATCTTATTCTGCTTATCAAGCAAGAAGCCTGGGTGGTTTTAAATGGCAGGAAGCATGTAGTCCATCCAAACGCCATCCTTCTCTTTCCTCCCAGGACCTACATCCATTACGGATGCGACAGTGCCAGATACAATGACGACTGGATTCATTTTACTCTGGACCAACATGAAGATGTATTTTTTTCTTCCCTTACCCTCCCCTTCTGCCAGATTGTATACCCATATGACTTCCACCAATTATCCGAGTATGTCCGGCTTCTCTCTGACAATTTTCACTCTTCCTCCGCCTATAAGCAGCAGATCATTGATTCCTTTATGCACATTCTTCTGTACTCCCTCCAGGAATCGCTAGAAAATGTGACAGAAAACCCTCTGATTCAAAAATACTATCAAAGTTTCTGTAACCTGCGCACACAGATTTACAGCCACCCTTCCCTTCCCCGAACCGTTCCGGAGCTGGCTGGTTCCCTGTGCCTAAGCCTGTCCTATTTTCAGCACTTATATAAAGATTTTTTCCATTGTTCCTGCCAGCAGGATATCATCACTGCCAGACTCAATCTGGCCAAATACTATTTGACGACCAGTGATAAGGGGATTCGAGAGATCGCAGAACTCTGCGGTTATGAGAATGATCTGAATTTTATGAGACAATTTAAGAAATTCGTTGGAATGACGCCTACCGCTTACCGGAGGAGCATACAACCAGCGCCTGATATCCTTTAAGCTGTATCCGGTGTTAAGAATTTCACTTCAAAAAATAGCTTTTTTGTATGAATTGGAGAGATTCCATCCATCAAAAAAGCTATTTTTGAAAGTCCTAATTCCGCTATTCTGGATCCCAACTACTGCCTATGACTCTGAGATCTCCTCCCCCAGAGCATCCGCCACTGCCCCCATGACTCCTTTGCTTGTGAGGGTAGCCCCAGATACACCATCTATCTCGTATCCGTTCACAGCCACCACCTGTTTCTGCAACTCTTCCAGCGCCTTCCCGCCAATCTCCGGTGTCTCAAGGGTTCCTTCAAGCTTACATACTGTAATCTTTCCATCCTCTACGGTCAAAACAGCTTTCACCTGGCCGCCATAGCCCTTTGCCTGGCCAGTTAATGTCTCCGTCTTCACTGCAGTTGTGGTCTCCGCCTTTGTGGTAGGCTCAGATGAGCCAGAACTTCCACAGGCTGTCAGGCTAAATCCGCAAAGTACAAAAAAGACTGCTGCTAAAAGATTCTTCATTATCATTACCTCCTAATGGATTCCATGTTGCCCCTTACATTATAAAAATAGAGAGGGGCAAGTAAAAGGTAATAATGACTATAGCAGCAGTCTTTGTCCCTGTCAACGCCGGTTTCTCTGGTTAAACAGGAAATAATTGCCAGGTATTCTATCCCTAATAAGAAATCACCAGCTGCATCTTAAAGGCTTCCTGGCCATATACGGAATGGGGAATATTTTTCGGCATAATCAGGGTCTCCCCCTCCTTCAGC
>JAETTS010000744.1 GCA_021769025.1 Enterocloster bolteae | reverse complement strand
ATTCACATACAAGATATGCGAACCATCGCCAAATCTCTCACCAGTCCCCAGAATACAGCGTTCAATTTCATAAAGGGGTTTATTCTGCCTCAGTACATCATTCTCCGTGATGAAAATGACATAGACCTCCGGGAGCTGGTCAAAGTCTGTTCCCTTTTCCAGAAAGCTGGCATCCATCATGCTGGCGTTATACCTGGCCCGCCTCTTCCCTGCTCCCTTATCCTCCCGCTGGACCTCCACATTGATCTTGCGCCCTTCGCTGTCTGTAGCGACAACATCCAGTTTAACAGAGCGATTCAAAAGGTTTGCCACAAATACCTGGGTGTGAACATCCAGAACCACTAAATCCGGTTTGTTCAGAATGATACGCAAAACGAATTGCGTGGATTCGGTATCGTCCTCAAAGCATTTGGTGAGAAACACATCATCCATGAGCCGAAAGCGTTTGATTCGCTCTAAATCCTCCTGGCGTACCCAAGACAGCTGTTCCGCAATCGCCAAGACTACCACCGCCTTTCCTCTGTCCCTATCTTATCATAAAGAGGGCGGTTTATCAAGTCCGGCAGACTCCCTAAAAGCCATGGGAAAGCAAAGAAAACCTCTTGCAAATCGTCCGCAGACAAGGAAGTCACCCAGCGTTACAATAGGGGCATAGGTTGAAGAAACAGCCTAAATCAAAAGAAAAAGGATGGGACAGAAAATGTGCAAAGCTATCATTAACCGGGTAGACCTGGGCAAGCGTGTTGTGGGGTATGAGCTGTACAGCTACGACAGCGGGGAGATTCTGGGCTTGACCGTCAGCCAAATCAAAGCCCTGGCAGAATCCGGGGAAAAGGTGCTGGGCGTGAGGTTTGAAGGGAAGGAGCTTCTGCTGGATGGGACCCATACCCGGAACATCATGGTAAAGACTGGTGTCGGGAACTTCCGGTCCCTTGTCCCGGATGAAAGCCTGGCGGCTACGGTCATTTATACGGTGCTGGCCTTTGATGAAGGGCGGGGCCTCTATGAGACCATCAACAGCCGCTTTGGAAGGCGGTGGGTGAATGAAGACACCTTGCGGGTCTATCTTGGGTTTACCTGTGTCAATGGTATCACCCTGGAGGATGGAAAGCTGAAGCTGTGCGAAGGGGTGAAGGTGACGAACCCCAAACGGCAGGAGGCTAAGGGAAAGGGATAAATACAAGGGGGACGGGGCGGTCAAGCTCCGTCCCCTTCTCAAAGGAGTGGTGAAACAGCATGGAAAAGGTGTTTCTGCTGGTCTTTCTTCTTTTGGCGGGATTGGCCTTGTTGGTTTGGTTAAGTATGATACAGTATCGAATCATTCGGCGGCTGTT
>JAETTS010000743.1 GCA_021769025.1 Enterocloster bolteae | reverse complement strand
CAATGGAAAAGCTCACATCGTCCACAGCATGTAAAAGTCCCGCCGGGGTTTTAAAATATTTTTTTAAATGTTCCACTCTGAGGATTTCAGCCATGGCTCTCCACCTCCTTCTGCACCCGCAGACATTTTACAAAATGCCCCGGGCTGACTTCCAGGGTTTCCGGGTGACAGGTATCACATTCCGGCAGTTTGTTCTGGCACCTCGGCGCAAAATAACAGCCCTCCGGCAGATTGGCCGGGTCCGGCATCAGGCCCGGAATCGGAATCAGCCGGGTATCCTTTTTATCCACATTCGGGATGGAGCGGAACAGACCGATAGTGTAAGGATGTTTTGTTTCTTTATAGATATCTTTCAGAGACCCGTATTCTACAATCTCCCCGGCATACATGATTGCCACATGATCGCACTCCCCGGCCACGACGCCAAGATCGTGGGTAATTAGAATCATAGACGTATTTAATTCCTTTTTTAGTTTTGCCATCAGTTCCAGCACCTGAGCCTGTATGGTTACATCCAGAGCCGTAGTGGGTTCATCAGCAATCAGAAGCTCCGGGTTGCAGGCCAAAGCAATGGCAATGACTACCCGCTGCTTCATTCCACCGGAAAACTGATGGGGATAGTCTCCATACCGGGAAGCAGGAATGCCGACCAGCTCCAGCATCTGTTTTGCCTTTTCTTTCATCTCCTGGCGGCTTTTCTTTTCATTATGCAGCTTAATCACTTCTGCAATCTGGTCTCCTACCGTGACCACCGGATTCAGGGAAGTCATGGGATCCTGGAAAATCATGGAGATTTTTCCTCCGCGGATTTTTCTCATATCTTTTTCGCTCTTTTTCAAAAGGTCTTCTCCCTCGAAAAGAACTTCTCCGCTTTTAATTTTCCCATGGGGCCCCGGGACCAGCTTCATGATGCTTAATGCCGTGGTAGTCTTTCCGGCGCCGGTTTCTCCCACAAGACCGATAGTCTCCCCCTTGTTAATATGAAAGGACACATGATTGACGGCTTTTACTGTTCCTCTGTCACTTTTAAATTCCACGTTCAGGTCCCGTATATCCAGAAATTTTTCCATACTTGTCCACCTCCTGCCTGTGCATTATATAAGCTTCGGATCAAGGGCATCTCTCAGACCATCCCCAAACAGGTTCAGGGAGAGAATCGTCGTCATGATCGCCAGACCAGGGAACATTACCACAAACCAGTAATCGCGTACATACTGTCTGCCTGCCGAAAGCATGCTGCCCCACTCCGCGGTGGGCGCCTGCACGCCAAGTCCGATAAAACTTAAAGAAGCTGCGTTGATGATGGAACCGGCCACCCCCAGAGTAACCTGTACAAT
>JAETTS010000742.1 GCA_021769025.1 Enterocloster bolteae | reverse complement strand
ATTCACAATCCCCAGGGGATCTACTATGGAGGAACGATAGCGGCTCCGGTGGTACAGGACATATTCTCGAATATCCTGCCTTATCTTGGAATTGAGAAAGAAGAAATAATTACAGAAATTCCCAGCGAAGATAGATAATGGTTGAATAATTCCCTGGAAAGACTTATAATGCTGTACGAGGGACAATTCACAGCCCGAGACCAAAGAAGCTTGTGAGGTATAACGATATGAACTATACAATGATATTGCCGGTATTGATTTCCTTTGCCATCAGTGCAGCCCTGGGGCCCGTGGTGATTCCTCTGCTGCGCAGGCTGAAGTTCGGGCAGACAGTCCGGGAGGAGGGGCCCCAGAGCCATTTGAAGAAGACCGGGACGCCTACGATGGGAGGCCTTATCATTCTGGCGGGAATTGTGATCACATCTTTACTGTATGTGAAGGATTATCCGAAGATTATTCCCATTCTCTTTGTGACGGTGGGATTTGGGATCATCGGGTTTCTGGATGATTATATCAAAATCGTACTGCACCGCTCGGAAGGGCTGACGCCGGGGCAGAAGATGCTGGGACAGATTCTGGTGACGGGCGTGTTTGTCTACTATTATTATCAGCTGACAGAAGGAGATATGGCGATGCTCATTCCCTTCTGGCCGGAGCATTACCTGCATCTTGGCTGGCTGGCAGTTCCGGTTGCTTTTCTGGCCATCATCGGAACGGTGAACGGAGCCAACTTTACAGACGGCCTGGACGGCCTGGCCTCCAGCGTTACCGTGCTGATTGCCACCTTTTTTACGGTAGTGGCCTTTGGGACCCAGAGCGGCATCTCGCCCATTACCTGTGCAGTGGTGGGAAGCCTGATGGGCTTTCTGCTGTTCAATGTCTACCCGGCCAGTGTATTTATGGGGGATACGGGCTCCCTGGCCTTGGGAGGCTTTGTGGCTTCCACGGCCTACATGCTGAAGATGCCCATGTTTATTCTGATCGTGGCCCTTATTTACTGGGTCGAGATTCTTTCCGTGATGATACAGGTAACTTACTTCAAAATGACCGGCGGAAAGCGCATCTTCCGTATGGCGCCCATCCATCACCATTTTGAACTGGGGGGATGGTCCGAGACGAGGGTTGTGGCCGTCTTCTCCATTGTGACGGCGGTACTCTGCCTGATTGGGATTATGGCATTATAAAAGTAGAAAACAGTAATATCCAATACAATGCACAAATCGATTTACAGACGCATGGGTTTGTGGCTGGAAATTGATTTCAGACAAGTGCATTGTATGGGATATTACGGAACTGGAATAGGAGATCTGGAATGATTACAGATAAAAAAATACTGA
>JAETTS010000741.1 GCA_021769025.1 Enterocloster bolteae | reverse complement strand
GCTTCCTGGGACAGGTGTATCTTCCCGGCAAAGTCCGTTCCGGAGATATCTATGGAGACAGGCCTGGACTGTCCGGTGCTGTCGGCGGCATAGGAAAAGCGGTCTTCCAACCGGGAGAGAAGATCCTGGGGAAGAAGGGTGCTTAAGTCAGCCAGCCCGTCCATGGAGGCGTAGTGCTCGATGTTCTCGCGGTCGCCCATAAGGACATCCAGATCTCTGGAGGCGACCAGAGCCGTGATCTTGGCCATGGACGCATAGCTGAGTTCCGTAGCCTGGTCTCCGTAGGAGATATACATAGATTCCGTGTAGATGGGTTCCTTCTTGCCGAATCCCATGAGGGTGTGGAAATCTTCCTCCAAAATGGAGGTGTCCAGTTCCTCAGAAGACCGGTTATTCAGGATAATGCAGTGAAGCGCGGGATGAATCGTGGTGTTGTAGGCGGAATGAATGATAACGCTGATAAACATAGCAGCCAGAATAACACCGGCGATGTGAAACTTGTATTACTCCCAGATATACCATATCTTATCTTCCAGGGACATCTCTTTCATCTTATAGCCTTCTGCGCGAAGTTCTGTTTTTAACTGTTCTTTCAGGGACATATGGGCTCCTCAATTCTCGTATAAATCTCAATCTAACAAAGATATCTTAATATTATACCACAAAGTTTGCCGCTGTTTTGTGAAATTTTTATGAAATTCCTCTGCAAAATTGATTTTTTTCCTGAGATTCGATATAATCAGATAATAACTATCTATTAAACGCAAACAAGAAAAGAGGAAAAGCCCATGCTATCAGGTTTATTCAACTACGACAATCCGGTCTGGCGGTTTATCGGGAAATTCTGGGACGTGCTGATTGTCAATATTCTGTGGGGAATATGCAGCGTCCCGGTTTTTACTATAGGAGCATCCACCACAGCCATGTACTATGTGACACTGCGTCTGGCCAGGGATGAGGACGGATATACGATACGTTCCTTTTTTAAGTCCTTTAAGGAGAATTTTAAGCAGGCCACGATTATCTGGCTGATCTTTCTGCTGGTGGGAGCTCTTCTGGGATTCGATCTCTACTATTTTGCGAAGGCAGTGGCAGCCTCATCGTTCAGGACCGTGATGCTCAGCATATTCCTGGCAATGTCCTTTATCTGGCTGGCCATGTTTACCTATGTATTCCCTCTGCAGTCACGTTTTTATAATCCGGTGAAGAGGACCATCTTTAACTCGTTCTTCATGTCCGTGCGCCACGTATTCACCACCATAGGCATGCTGGCAGTAGACGGCGCCATTGTGTTTTTGGCATTCAGTTATATCCCCCAGCTTTTGATCTTCGGGGTGGC
>JAETTS010000740.1 GCA_021769025.1 Enterocloster bolteae | reverse complement strand
GTTTCACCGCATGTCTCCCTGTCCTCATTTACACACAGCGGACAGAACCGCAAGTAGTGTTCCCCCTCAGACCGAGGGAGAACACAGAACAGGTGGTGTGCATCGCAGTTATCATGCCCCAGCCGATACAGGGCAGTCTTCTTTTGCTCCAATGGGATGAAGCGGGCATACTGAGGATACATCGTATGTTCCAGTACCAGCTTGTCCAGGGGATACATCTTTGCAATACGCTCCATGGCCCCAGGATTGAGATTCCCGATAAACTCCTTACTGGGATTGTCAGACCGCTTGCAATATAGCTCCTGCATAGCTGATTTACTTGAAAAGAATCCAGAATGTACATAGTATCGACAGAGCCAGCTATACACCAATTCATCAGGATAGATGGCTGGGAAGTAGGAGATCATACCGCTACCTCCACCACGGGCAGATGATTCTTCAACAGCTCCACGATGTCCACACCCTCGCTCTTGGCCTGAGATACCAGAGCAGCAATCGTAAACTCTCCGTCCGTCTCCACATCAGTATCGACTTTGAGGATTGTAGTCCTTCGTTTGGTTTTCGAGGTCTGGCACTTCTGCCGAGGTTGGATGAACCCGTGCAGCATGGATAGCCGTTGTTGGTAGGCTTCGTTCAATGATTCCAGATTTAGGACCTCTCTGCCGTTGAGAATGGCGATCTCCTGTGCATCATGGATCAAGGACACCACCACCGAGATATTCCCGGATGTGTGTTCATAGAGCCATTCTGTAATGCCGTTGGTGATCTCCGGCCTCTGCCTCACATACTGGTAGGAATACAAGACTTTACAGAACGCCTTGAAATCCTCTCCATACTCCATCACATCATATTGCAGTCCTAATGACCTCCGGGCAAGCTGCATGGCCTGTTCAAAGAACACCGCACTCTCAGGAGTGCCGACCATACAAATTGAAATACCGCTGTTGTTGATAAGCTGGGTGAGCATCCCCACAAGGCTTTTGCCGTTCTTACTGTTACACACGTTTTGAATCTCGTCCACCACCAGCAACCCGATGTGGTTCAACGCTACCTGACTGACGCTGCCAATCAACATATCTGTGGTTGTCCTGGCCCGTAGTGCATTGGGATAATAGTTGCCGCCAATGACTTCATCGACCTTCCGAAGTATCTCCAATAGCAATCCTTTGACGGAGGAATCAAAGGGACACTGGACGCTGATGCAGGGGATGATTTTGGTGTGAGGATTTTCTACCTCAATAATTCGATTCTCGGTAATCAGCGTGATTGCCCTGCTGATAGCAGATGATTTACCGATACCGGATGCCCCAATGATCGTGAAGCTGTCGGAGCCGCCCATGATGCC
>JAETTS010000739.1 GCA_021769025.1 Enterocloster bolteae | reverse complement strand
GTTTCACCGCATGTCTCCCTGTCCTCATTTACACACAGCGGACAGAACCGCAAGTAGTGTTCCCCCTCAGACCGAGGGAGAACACAGAACAGGTGGTGTGCATCGCAGTTATCATGTCCCAGCCGATATAGGGCAGTCTTCTTTTGCTCCAACGAAATGAAGCGGGCATACTGTGGGTACATGGTATGTTCCAGCACCAGCTTGTCTAAGGGATACATCTTTGCAATCTGTTCCACGGCCCCAGGATTGAGATTTCCAATGAACTCCTTGCTGGGATTGTCTGACCGCTTGCAATATAGCTCCTGCATGGCTGATTTACTCGAAAAGAAACCAGAATGGACGTAATACCGACAGAACCAGCTATACACCAGTTCATCAGGATAGATGGCGGGAAAGTAGGAGATCATACCGCCACCTCCACCACTGGCAGATGTTCTTTCAACAGCTCCACGATGTCAACGCCCTCGGATTTGGCCTGAGATACCAAACCTGCAATCGTAAACTCTCCATCTGGTTCCACATCAACATCGGCCTTAGCAATGGCAGTCTTGCGCTTCGTTTTCGAGGTCTGGCACTTCTGCCGAGGCTGGATGAACCCGTGGAGCATGGATAGCCGCTGCTGGTAGGCTTCGTTCAATGATTCCAGGTTTAGAATCTCTCTGCCGTTGAGAATGGCAATCTCCTGTGCATCGTGGATCAGGGACACCACCACCGATATATTCCCTGATGTATGTTCGTAGAGCCATTCTGTAATGCCATTGGTGATCTCTGTCCTCCGCCTCACATACTGGTAGGAATACAGGACTTCACAAAACATCTTGAAGTTATCCCCGTACTCCATCACATCATACCGCAGCCCCAACGATCTCCGGGCAAGCTGCATAGCCTGTTCAAAGAACACAGCACTCTCAGGAGTACCCACCATGCAGATTGAGATACCACTGTTGTTGATAAGCTGGGTAAGCATCCCTACAAGGCTCTTGCCGTTCTTGCTGTTGCATACGTTCTGAATCTCATCTACCACCAGCAACCCTATGTGGTTCAAAGCCACCTGACTGACGCTGCCAATCAACATATCCGTGGTTGTTCTGGCCCGTAGCGCATTGGGATAATAGTTGCCGCCAATGACTTCATCCACCTTCCGTAGAATCTCCAGTAGCAATCCCTTCACTGATGAATCAAAGGGACACTGGACGCAGATACAGGGGATGATCTTGGTGTGAGGATTCTCTACCTCAATAATTCGATTCTCGGTAATCAGCGTGATTGCCCTGCTGATAGCAGATGATTTACCGATACCGGATGCCCCAATGATCGTGAAGCTGTCGGAGCCGCCCATGATGCC
>JAETTS010000738.1 GCA_021769025.1 Enterocloster bolteae | reverse complement strand
GCTGGATCGATACACCAATGAACAAAATCTATGACGGGAATTTTTGGGAGTGTCGGATTTCAGGGATCAAAGCAGGGATGAAATATAAGTTCCGAATCTATGACCAGAACGGCCACTGTCTGGATCGGTGCGATCCTTTCGGAAGGTTTATGGAGTTGCGCCCTCACAATGCCTCTATTATGTGGGATTCAGAGAGATTCCGTTTTACGGATGCCAGATGGATGAAAAAACGTACAGACCAGAAGGATATGCCGTTAAATATTTATGAGATCCATGCCGGTTCATGGAAGTGTAAGCAGACAAAGGGGAAGAATAGGATAGAGCCGGCAACAGGAGAGGTTGCAGGTGATATAGCAAAACAATGGTATACTTACAAAGAACTGGCCAAACAGCTGATTCCTTATCTGAAGGAGAACCATTATAATTATGTGGAAATGATGCCCCTTGCAGAACATCCCAGTGATCAATCCTGGGGATACCAGATCAGCAGCTTTTTTAGTCCTACCTCCAGATATGGAAGCCCAGACGATCTGAAGGCATTTATCAATCAGTGCCATGAGGAGAATATCGGTGTTTTGATGGATTTTGTACCGGTTCATTTTGCGGTAGATGACTATGCCCTGTGGAGATATGACGGGACAGCCCTGTATGAATACCCCAACAATGATGTGGGAAAAAGTGAGTGGGGAAGCTGCAATTTCATGCATTCCCGAGGCGAAGTGAGAAGCTTCCTCCAGTCAGCAGCCAATGACGGGCTGGAAGAATTTCATTTTGATGGTCTTCGGATGGATGCCATCAGCAATCTGATCTACTGGCAGGGAAATCCGGCCAGAGGAGAGAATAAGTCCGCAGTTCAATTCCTGCGAAATATGAACCAAGGACTAAAAGAGAGGCATGCTTCTGCTATTCTGGCAGCTGAAGATTCCACCGCCCGTCCGGATATCACCTTGTCTGTGGCAGAAGGAGGGCTTGGGTTTGACTATAAATGGGATATGGGATGGATGAATGATACCTTATCTTATTTTCAGTCTTCTACGCAAGAAAGAAGCCAGCGATACCATGCCCTGACCTTTTCTATGCAATACTTTTATCAGGAGAGATATCTGCTTCCATTCTCCCATGATGAGAGCGTCCATGGGAAAGCGACGATTCTTCAGAAGATGAATGGAGACTATGAGCAAAAGTTTCCCCAGGCCAGGGCGCTATATCTGTATATGTATGCCCACCCAGGGAAAAAGCTTAATTTTATGGGAAATGAATTCGGACAGTTGAGGGAATGGGATGAGAAACGGCAGCAGGACTGGGAGATTATCCGCTATCCCATTCACGATGCCTTCTGGCGGTTT
>JAETTS010000737.1 GCA_021769025.1 Enterocloster bolteae | reverse complement strand
TCTGTACCGCTTCTTCCTCCACTTCTTCCCCGTCATAGGCTGTTAAAAACAAGATCGGGATCGGCAGCATCCTCCGAATCCTGGCAGCAGTCTCAATGCCATTCATCTGGGGCATCTTGTAGTCCAGAAGGATCATCTGGTATTCCTGCCCTGTATCTTGAGCTTTTTCTATCTTCTCAATGGCTTCTTTCCCACTTAGAGCCGTATCCACCGAAACATTGGTTTCCCCCATAAGCATCCGGATGGTCCTTAAGGTTTCCTTGTCATCATCCACCGCCAGAATCCGGGAAATCCCACATTTCTGCCAAAATTCCTCATCCGACTGGCTGTCTGGAATGCGAAGTTCCAATTCCACCCGGAACAAGCTTCCTTTATCGATCTCACTGGATACCTCGATCGTCCCGCCCATCAGTTCCACAATATTTTTGGTAATGGCCATGCCAAGACCCGTTCCCTGGACTTGGTTGGTAGTGCTGTTTTCCGCTCTGGTAAATGCCTCAAAAATTGTCTCTAAGTATTCCGGGGTCATTCAATATCCATCATCCTCCACCTCGATCCGGATATGCTCATATTGGTTGGAACGAGACGGTAAGCCGATAATGCGAAACCAGATATTCCCTCCCTTAGGCGTATATTTTACGGCATTGGATAATAGATTAATCAAAATCTGATTGATTCTGGTCTCATCTCCCACCAGATACTCGTGCTTGATATCTGACACAGTCACGTCAAAACTCTGTTCCTTTGCCCTTGCCATAGGACGGATAATGGCATCTACAGAAGCCACCAGGTCACTTAAGGTAAATTCTCCCATAGTAAGTACCACTTTTCCGCTTTCAATCTTAGATACATCCAGCACATCGTTGATCAGGCTTAGAAGATGCTGCCCGGAAGAAGTGATCTTTTTTGTATATTCTCTGACTTTGGCCGGGTTATCGGAATCCCTGGCCAGAAGGGTGGTAAAGCCCAGGATGGCATTCATGGGCGTACGGATGTCATGGGACATGTTGGACAGGAAGGTGGTCTTTGACCTGCTGGCAATCTGGGCTGCCTGCAGTGCTTCCGCCAACTGCTTATTGTACAATTCCCTCTCTGCCTCCTGCTCCTTCCTGATCTCATTCTGCTGCCTCTGGCTCAGAAAATACAATGTACAACAGATGAAAAAAGCCGCCAGCATAACAATTACCACAATATACAGGTTTTGGTTTACCGACTTTCCTTCCTGTTGGATTGCCTCAATGGGCACGTATCCTATGAGATAGATGGATCCATCATTGACCGCCCACATATAGATGAGGGAATCCTTATCCCGGATATCGTGGTAAAACATATAGTTTTTCCCTGAT
>JAETTS010000736.1 GCA_021769025.1 Enterocloster bolteae | reverse complement strand
GGAAATCCAGGGATGCCACGATAAAGTCTCCAGACAAAAAATCTGCTAATGCTGTCAGAGTCGTAGTCTTTCCATACTGTCTGGCCCTGTTGATCGTAAAATATTGTCCTGCATCTACCAATTTCTTTATCTCCCGCAGCCGCTTCCTGATATCCACCATATAATGCAGCTGGGGATCACAGGCACCTGTCGTGTTGAAATATCGCTTCATTCTCCAATGCCCTCCTGTCCAACCATATCCCTTGTTTTCCTCCATTCCTGATTATAGCTTACCGGTAAAAACACCACAAAGGTTTAGAAAAGAATATTCAAGGGCATTGTTTTACAAGTATTCCTGAATCAATACCACTGCGTTACTCCTCCAATAACCCCTCCACAAGATTTTTCTTGATCCATCCTTCTGTGCCATCCTCCAGCCGCACATTGACCCAGCCGTTTTCTTCTCCTATATAGACCAGTTCAACTTCTCCAGATATCGACACGATGATGCCGCTTTTAGCTGATGCCTCTTCCCGGATATTGGCACCGCCCCATCCTTTTTTCGAAAGGGTCAGCCGAATCTGGGAATCCGTTTCCTCCACTTCCGATTCCGTTGTCTCTATAGCCTCCGTCGTCTGCGGAACCGTCTTTTCTGCATCTTTAAATAGAGGGGCGTAACCCTCTGCCGCCTCCAGTTTATTGGATTCCCAATGGCTGTACCAGTCCCTGACTACCGAAAAGGCAGGAAGGTACTGATCCGCTATCTTATCTCTCAGCAAATCGGGAAGTGCAATCAGCAATATAATTCCCATGTAAAGGATAAGGATCAAGCCAACGAATCCTTTCTTCTTCCTGGCGACCTTGCTTTTTAGCATACCCAGTTTCGTACTTAAATGATCGCCTGCCGCCAAAATCCGATTGATCCGTTCCGCCCGCTGTAGATATGGTACTCCTGATAAAATCAAAAGTTGTTCCCGACATTTCGCTGCCACCCAGAAAATCCCTTTCAGCAACCAGTCAAGAAACCGGATCGGCTGGCATATGATGCCGGGATAGAGAATCCTTAATAGGATATAGGCGCAAATCGCCAAAAATCCAATGATGATTGCAGCCCGCATTACCATTGGCCACATTGCCATCTGTGCCCAAAATCCATATTTTATACTTGCACCGTTCATCCTTCTTCATCCTCATCCTCTTCAAATGGGCGATATAGATTTCCTTCTTTTGCTTTACTGTCCTCCAAGGCACCGGAAACCGTTTTTCCACCTTCTATAGCAATGTTGGGAATGGAAGAAATCATGCTGTTTAATAATGCCTGGACGCTCTTTACCATGTTTTCATTGTCCAGCATATCCTCTCCCAGGC
>JAETTS010000735.1 GCA_021769025.1 Enterocloster bolteae | reverse complement strand
CATCCCCCCTATTCCATATCCTCAAACATTGCGTAATTCTGCCGCATCAGTTCTGCCTCTTCCTGGTCCATATCCCCAGTTCCATTGCTCTCCACCCGAATCAATCTGTCTCTTCTTTCCTCTCCCCTGTCTGAAAGCATATCTTCTTTCCTTACAATCCTTTCCTCTCTGGGTTTGTCTGGAACTGGATTTTCTCCATCCTGCAATGCCCAGTATGCCAGCACCGCCTTCACAACATATCTTGCCTTCTTCCTTCCACAGCTATTCAGGAATGCACTGACCCGCCGGTGGTCTTCATCTGTCTCGTCAAATTTCAGATTAAAACGGTATTCATCCTGTTTTCCCATAAAAACCGCCTCCTCAGATTAATAGCTGCCTTTGTCATACAGATATTTTTTCTTATATCCCAACACGTTCACCTTAGAATCATTGATCACATAATACTCTCCCCTGTATCTTCCCCACACCTTTTCGATAATCTTGGATAATAGGATGGAACCGCCGCCCACAAAGACTGTGACAGACAACCGAAGGTCAATCCCACATTCCCGGAGCATACCAAGCGCATCCGACATATGGTCTTCTGCAAGCTCTGTTACCCTGTCTTCTATCCCCCGGTCATACATAGAAGCTTCCCCCAGAATAATCGCATCCATATCATTTTCCTTCAGATCCAGGTCGTATTTCTCACGAATCCCCTTATTGATACGCTGATACATGGAAATCACACCTCTGTCGGTAGAATCTGTATATTTCCATGCGATCATCCCTTTCTCCAGAAGCATATAATCAAGCGTAAACCCGCCAATATCCAGCAGCAGGACTTTCTTTTTAAACAGGTTTAGCTCCCTTGCCACATATAAATAGGCTGCATAGGTCTGCATGTGAACATATACCTGTGAGAAAGAAATCCGGTAAGTCATCCCCATATACTCAAACTCTACAACTTCCCCGCCCCGGTAGAAATATTCCCTGAATTTTTTATACTGCCCCCGGTAATACAACGGTGGAAGCCCTACCACCAGATCTATTTCCAAAATCTCCCCCGGCAGGAACAGTCTCGGCGGCTTTAAGTCCCGCAGTTCTTTGGCAACGGCAAACAACGTCAGGATATAATAGCGCTCATCTATGGATTTGTCCGGAAGATATACATTCCTCTCCGAACTCAGCCGGTAATATCTGCCCTGGTATTTAACTGCTTCTTCCCCTTCTCCAGGGATATCCTCCAATACGGATATCCCTGAATGGAACTCAAAATGTTCCGTCTTAATTGCTTTGTTTCCTGTATCAATCGGCATCATCAACATCATAAATCTCCTTTCCGGTCTTAAAAACCCGTCTAATTTCA
>JAETTS010000734.1 GCA_021769025.1 Enterocloster bolteae | reverse complement strand
TCTGGGGAACATCCGTACGCCGCCTAGACTGATAGATCTCCGGCTGCGAGGACGATAAGCCATCACAGAAGTCCCGCGCACGAATCATGCGGAGTCCCTTCATATTACGAATCAGCTCCTGTGCATACAGATATCCAGGATCATAGCGTTTCATTTCCCCCACCATTAAGATGATTCCACTATCCTGGACAGCCTTCTCGATCTGTCTGGCCTGCTGAGGATTTTCACACAGTGGTTTTTCAACCAGTACATGAACTCCCCGTCTGGCCGCTTCCAGGCAGATCTCCAGGTGATTGCTGGTCAGAATAACGATTCCATCCAGTTCCTCCAGTTTGAGAAGTTTTTTCCAGTCTGTATATCGTTTCTGTACCCCATAGAGATCTCCATAATAATTTACCAGCTTCTCTGATATGTCGCATAATGCCGTGATCTCGTATTCATCCAGTTCGTGCATATACGGCAGCCATTCGATCTGCGCCACCTGACCGCAGCCGATTACGCCTACTTTGATCTTTTTGATTTCTGTCATAAACGTACTCTCCTCTTATCCATAATAACGTTTTTATTGTTTCACCGCGCCGGCCATAAATCCTTTCAAAAATGTTTTTACAAGGGGCATAAACAGGATCAGCAGCGGTACAAAATTCAATGAGCACCCCGCCAGCAGACGGCCCCATTTTTGATCCGTGTGGGACATATAGGCCTGAAGTGCCAACGGAATCGTCTTCTTGCTTCCGCTGTTAATCAAAATGGCGGAAAACATATATTCTCCCCAGGAATAGATTAACGCGTACATACCCGCAGCCAGAATCCCTGCGGACGCAAGTGGTATGATAATCCGTACAATAATAGTCCAGCGCCCCGCTCCGTCCACCATGGCAGCCTCCTCCACTTCTTTTGGGATGGCGTCGAAAAAGGAACGCAGCAGCCATGTGCAAAAAGGAGCCACCAATGCCACATGTACCAGAATCAGACCCAGATGCGTGTCAATCAGTTTCATCCTTGCCAGAACATTATAGATGGGATAGATCGCCAGGATGGTGGGAAACACATACAGGAATAGCATCAATCTGGCTATAAGTTCCTTCCCTTTGAAGCGGTATCTGGACAGTCCATAGGCTCCCAGAACCGACAGTGCGATGGACAGGACAGTCACTCCGAATCCTACTTTGACACTATTGAACAGATTATGCCGAAAAGCCGTAACCCCGCTGGATTCCAAAAGCAGATCCTTATAATTCTGCAAAGTCAGCCGGGAAGGCAGAATCTGCACGGTCCCGGTTTTAATTGCCCACTCATCCTGAAATGAAGCGAGGACTACATACAGAAAGGGAGCTACGGTCACAAT
>JAETTS010000733.1 GCA_021769025.1 Enterocloster bolteae | reverse complement strand
GACTACTACACCATGCGCTGGAACACAAAGAGAATCTATATGATGGATTTTGACCGGGTCACCAACCAGATTTTCTCTGGGGAGAGGGATCTGTATTCGGGCCGCAGACTGATGCTGGGCATTGGCAATGATGAGGCTATTGAGCTGGCAAAGAGTTCTGACGGGCGCTATCTGGCATTTGTGTTCAACAGAGATCTGTGGTGCTATGACCAGAAAGAGGTCCGTGCAGTCAGAGTATTTTCCTTCCGAAGCAGTCAGGATGAAAGCGGACGAAGCGGTTACAGCCGGCATAATATTCAGATTGTGTCTGTGAGTGACGAAGGGGATATAGACTTTTTGGTATACGGATACATGAACAGGGGAAGACATGAGGGGACTCAGGGCATAAGCATGTGTCGATACGCCAATTCGGGTGCCATTGAGGAGAGATTTTTTATCCCGGCGGCAGAGTCTTTTGAGGAACTGCAGGCAGACATAGAGAAGCTTTCTTACTGCAGCGAGGCAGGGATGCTGTACCTGTTCAGGGGACAGGCCATATTCGGAATCGATCTGTCCAGCAATGAGCATATTGTGGTGGCAGATGGACTGAAAGAGGGAAACTATGCCATCAGCAGGGAACACAGGAAGGTGGCATGGCAGGAGGGTACAGACCCCTCTGGCTGTGAGGTGATTCACCTGTTTGATCTGGCCACAGGGCAGACCCAGGAGATTCGGGCTCCTCAGGGGGACGCGGTACAGTGCCTGGGATTCGTGCAGGGTGATTTTGTGTACGGCCTTTCCAGACAGGACAGTACCTGGATCTTAAACGGGAGGGAAGAAGGACAGCCCATGTATGCCCTGGAGATTGTGGACGGGGATTTGGAGCTTCAGACCCGCTACGAGAAAGAGGGCTGCTATATAACAAATGTACAGGTAGAGAATGCGAGTATTCATGTGGAGCGCTATCAGAGAAGCGGGGAGCATGACTACACATATAAAGACGACGATACCATAGTCTGCAACACGGCGGCGGAGGAAGTCTATATGGAGGGAATTGGCTGGTTCGCTTCAGAGATCCGCAGGAAACTGTATTTTGTACAGTTAGATACAGAAGTCAGAGGGGGACGGGGGGTAAATGTATCCGCAGCCCGGCAGATCACCTATGATCAGACGGAGACACTGGAATTAACAGGGGATATCGCCGGTTCAGAGATGTGTTTTTATGCGTATGGGCAGGGGCGGCTGCTGGGGATTTACAGGGATTTTTCGGATGCGGTTAATGCTTCCTATGATAAAATGGGGCTGGTAACGGATAAAAATCAGAGGATTTTGTGGAACCGGGTCGACAGAGGCTCTGCGATTACGATCCGTGA
>JAETTS010000732.1 GCA_021769025.1 Enterocloster bolteae | reverse complement strand
TCAGACAAAATGTCCAGAAAGTTTTTGCTATTTTTACATTATATTTTGAATTCTCAGACAAACTGAAAATGAATCAAGAGAGCCAACCATCGAAATATATTCGATATCTGGCTCTCTTGATCCATTCACACTTTCAACTGAATAATTTGTTCATATAGCAATACATATCGTTGCTCCAGGATAGCATTCAAATGGTAGTGTCCGCAAAACCAACAGTTGAATTGGCACCGCTGGGACACTTCTTGGAAAAAGTCCGTCAATCTGTCGGCCTGATAAGCCCCGCCACTCAACGCATCCTGAATCGACGTGGGACAGCAGTGGGAGATAATGTAGTCTACCTGCCAGTTGTACCGATCCAGATTGGCTTTCGCTGTCTCATATTCCTCATTGCTGGGCAGTTCTTCCTTCCACCAGGACTGATGATTCACCCGATACAACGCCCGGCGGGCATCCAGACTTTTTCTCTTTTGTTTGAACAGTGGATCATCTGGTTCCAAGATTCCATCTGCAACATCATGACTGCTGCCACCGCCCATGGTGAAGAAGGTTTTTCCTTCGATCTCATAGACCTGTCCCCGCATCAAGTGAATGACAGAGGGTTGAATCCGCTGCACCTTCCCGCCGTGCCAATCCTCTACAGCATACTCGGATAGGAGGTCAAAATTCTCGTGATTGCCAGAGACGAACAAGGTAGTAAAGGGCTTCTCTTCCAACCAGTTCAGCCAGTACCGGTCCGTGGGACTGCCGTCCCACACTCCGCCAAAGTCGCCGCAGATGATCACATAGTCATCCTTGGTCAACTCTGCCTGCTCATAAAAAATATCCTTTTTGAATCTAGTAAACTCCCCGTGGGTATCGCCTGTCATGTAAATAGCCATAGTATTTTCTCCTGCCGTTTATTTTAACACAGTGTCTGCTCGATTTCCACTGCTGCGTCTCTGATTTTAACTCGAATCGTTTTTGCATCCACTACGGTGATCCGTTCCACCAGCCTGCGTGTGACGGTATCATCATACTCTATAAATTTCATGGGTTCCTGTGCGAGGAATTCCGCCAACTCCGCCGCCCCGGATTCCTGCATCGCCAATTGGGCTTCATCCTGCTTCTGCCCCTCAATCTGGGCCAGTACAGCTTGCTTCTCCGCAACTAACGTCTTGAGCCGGTCATTCAAAATCTCGTTGTCCATGTCTGCCAGTACCTTGTCCAGCAAGAGGGCCTGCTCTGACGACAGGATTTCCAGCCGTTGCTGTAGGCTCAGCAGGCTCTCAGCGCCCGCTTTTCCGTGGCTGTGCGCCATCGCTGCCAACTCCTTGGCCCCAGCCGCCACCTCATCTCGAATGGCCCCGTAGGCGTT
>JAETTS010000731.1 GCA_021769025.1 Enterocloster bolteae | reverse complement strand
GCAATGTGCCTTTTGCGGTGATTGGAATCATTATTATCGTTATTTTCGCTCAGGAAGTGAAACGGACCGGGGATGGTGTGTTCCGGTTTATGCCTCTGGCGGTTGGGCTTTCTTTTGGGTTCTATCTTCCGGTGGTGCTGCTTAGCGGGGTGGCTCCCATTGTGGGCGTGCTTATGATTCCGAAGACTATGGCTTATGTGTGGATTGTACTGATGGGTTGGAAACTTTATAAAAAGGAGGCGTTACAGTGATGGCTAAGCGTTATGCGAATCTGGCTTTGGTTTATGGAATTGCTGCTATGGTATTTGGGGTGTTTTACAGGGAATTTACCAAGTTCAGCCATTTTTCGGGCAAGACGAATCTGTCCGTGATGCACACCCACTATTTTATGCTGGGAATGTTTTTCTTTCTGATGCTGATGGTGATTGAGAAGGTGTTGGCTTTTTCGGATAAAGGTGTTGGAAAGGCGGTTGTTGTCTATCAGGTTGGGCTGAATATTACCGGGATTGGATTTCTTGTGAGAGGGCTGACTCAGGTGTGGGGGACTGAGCTGAGCAGGGGGATGGATGCTTCGATTTCCGGGACTGCAGGGATTGGGCATATTCTGATTGGGGGGTGTATGGTTGTTTTGTTGGTGAGAATTCGGAAGGCGGTTGTGTAGAGCGGCAGCAAGATAATAATTTGAAGGCCTGATTCCAACGAATCAAGCCTTTTTTAAAAGAGTTTGCTTTTTCTCCCGTCCCCTGAAATACACATAAAACCCAACACAGATTACCGCCGAAAGCAGGGACCCCAGGGGCGCTGCCCACCCCATAGGGTATAATGTCTCCGGGAACATCCTGCTGGCCATGTAGGAACCCGGGATTCGGACCAGCAAAATGGATATGATATTATGGATAAAGGAAATCAATGATTTCTGGTCCCCGCAAAAGTAACCGCTGAAGCAGAAATGCACCGCTGCAAACATACAGTCAAAGGAGTAGGAGCGCATATAAGCGCAGCCTGCCGCCAGAACCGCCTCTTCTTTGGTAAACTGTCCGATGAGCGTTTGGGGCAGGAACTGATTATACAGGCAGCACAGGATTCCCCATCCAACGGTTATCATCAGACCATAGTACAGGGACTTTCTGGCACGCTGGGGTTTTCCGGCGCCCATATTCTGAGCGGTGACTGCGGAGATAGCGGACAGAAAGGAGGACGGCACAAGGAACATAAACCCAATAAGCTTTTCCACAATCCCCACGCTGGCCGCCGCAATAAGGCCGCGGCTGTTGGCAATGATGGTAATGACCACAAAGGCCACCTGAATCAGGCCGTCCTGGAGGGCAATGGGCGCTCCGACTTTCAGGATATCT
>JAETTS010000730.1 GCA_021769025.1 Enterocloster bolteae | reverse complement strand
GGAATATTAAGATCAAAATTACCAATATTGATATTCCAGTGGCGTTCGCATCTGCATTTGAGGGTGAGATTATCCGCCGTAAAGACATGCAGGTTGAGTTTGACGGTTCCCGTGTGGATTGTGCGGAGCTTGTTCATACAAGACCTATGGATGAGGTGGAGGATCATAAGATCACTGTGATCGGACCGGATGTGGATACCTTTGAAGCCGGAAGCAAACACAGTCTTGCATATGTGGTAGAAGTAGCAGGAAAGAAGATGCAGCCGGATTTCGAACCGGTTATCGAACGTAAATTCCACAACTATATTAACTGTATTGAAGGTGTATACCATACAGGTCAGAGGGATATGTTCCGTATCCGTATCGGCAGGGAGGCATTTCAGGCAGGTTTCCGTGTGAAACATTTTGGAGAAGTTCTGTATGCGCAGGTGAAAAATGAATTTGAAGCCGTTGTGGACAAGTGTCAGGTGACGATTTACACAGATCCTGCGGAATGTACAAGAATTCGTCATGAAGTGGCAATCCCTACCTTCGAAAAACGTGATGCACGTCTGGAAACATTGACAGATGAATCTGTTGATGTATATTACAGCTGCATTCTCTGCCAGGCATTTTCCCCATCCCACGTGGGCGTGGTAACGCCGGAAAGACTTGGCCTTTGCGGAGCAGTATCCTGGCTGGATGCAAAAGCAACCAATGAGCTGGATCCTGCAGGTCCGTGTCAGGTGATCACCAAAGAGCGTGTGATCAACGAAGAACTTGGCTCATATGAAGATGTAGATGAGGCTGTTCAGAAATATTCACAGGGAGCCCTGGAACATGTTACTCTTTATTCCATTATGCAGGATCCGATGACCTCCTGCGGATGCTTTGAGTGTATCTGTGGTATTGAACCGTTTTCCAATGGTGTTGTGATTGCAAACCGTGAATATGCAGGCATGACGCCTCTTGGAATGACTTTCCCGGAAATGGCTTCCATGACCGGTGGCGGTGTACAGACTCCGGGCTTTATGGGACATGGGAAACATTTTATTGGATCCAAGAAGTTTATGAAGGCGGAAGGCGGCATCGAACGTATCGTGTGGATGCCCAAGGAACTGAAGGATACTGTTGCAGAGCGTCTCAACGAGTCCGCGAAGGAGCTTTACGGCATCGACAACTTTACCGATATGATCGGCGACGAGACCATCGCAGAGGATCCGGAAACATTACTTGCATTCTTAACAGAAAAAGGCCATCCTGCACTTGGCATGGACCCGATGATGTAGTATAATATGTGTTAGCATTTTGGTTTTAAGCATAGGGGATTTTCTTCCTATGCTTAAAACCGTGTAAAAGATAAAGGAGGTAACTAAG
>JAETTS010000729.1 GCA_021769025.1 Enterocloster bolteae | reverse complement strand
CATCCTTACCAAGGGAAAGGATATTTCTTATGCCGGATGTGGGCTTCCATACTACGTAGGGGATGTGATCCACGGAAAAGAACAATTGATCGTGAATACACCAGAGAAATATGCACGTCTGACAGGTGCGGCCGTTTTGACAGAAACGGAAGCCATTGCTGTAAAGCCAGAGGAGCATAAAGTGGAGGCGAAAGATCTGAAAACCGGTGAGGTGAAGGATTATTCCTATGATAAACTGGTAATTGCAACAGGAGCATCCCCGTTTGTACCGGATATCCCGGGACTGCATCTGAAAAATGTATTTACCATGAGAACACCGGACGATGCCATTGCCCTTCGGGAAGCCGTGGAGTCAGGGGAAATCAAACGTGCGGTGGTGGCAGGCGGCGGATTCATCGGCCTGGAAGTGGCAGAGAATCTGGCTTTAAAAGGAGTTAAAGTCAGTGTGATCGATTTTGCTCCCCACGTACTTCCCAACTTCCTGGATCCGGAGATGTCCGAATTTGTGGAGAATAAGATGGCGGAAGAGGGCATCATGCCAATGACGGGGGTTGCTCTGGAAGGTGTGATCGGCACAGAAAAAGTGGAAAAGGTGCAGACCAGCAGGCGCGCCATGAAGGCAGATGCACTGGTGCTGGCCATTGGTATCCGCCCCAATACAGCATTCCTTGAGGAATCCGGAATTGAAATGTTGAAAGGAACAATCCTTACGGACAAATATTTACAGACAAATATAGCCGATATTTACGCTGCAGGAGACTGCGCAATGGTAACCAACCGCGAAACAGGCAAGCCTGCATGGTCTCCCATGGGTTCTACAGCCAATATCACTGGCCGTATCCTTGCCAGAAATATTGCAGGGGGCAAAGTGGAGTATCCGGGCGTTCTTGGCACAGGGGTGGCGAAGCTTCCGGGAGGATTGAATACGGGGCGTACAGGCTTAACGGAAACAGCCGCAAAAGCAGAGGGCTATGATACGGTATCTGTAACTACGGTTGTGGATGATAAAGCACATTACTATCCGGGTGCAGGATCTTTCATCATAAAATTGACTGCTGATAAAGCAACCAGGAAACTTTTGGGCGTACAGGTGCTTGGCAAAGGCGCTGTTGATAAGGTGACGGATATCGGTGTGACTGCAATTTCCCTCGGAGCAACGGTTGATCAGCTTTCTTCCATGGATTTTGCCTATGCGCCGCCGTTCTCCACAGCCATCCATCCTTTGGCACACAGCATTAATATTCTGATGAACAAGATGGACGGAGCGCTGGAGAGTATCAGCCCCTCAGAGTATGGTGACGGAGCTTGTGAAGGTTATGAAATTATTGACTGTGCACTGGCACCTGCTTTGGAAGGAAAGA
>JAETTS010000015.1 GCA_021769025.1 Enterocloster bolteae | reverse complement strand
TTTTTAAGCCGGGACTCCTTTCCTGCCTCTCCTCCACCAGAAACCTTTTAGCAATCGCTGGTTCATTTTCCTGCTGCTCTCTGCGCCCTTGCCCAGGCCATGGAAAGCTGGCAGCCTCTATAAATCGTTCAACCTGTTTCTCCAGCTTTAGCTGATATTCTCTAAAAATCCTGCCCGCTCGTTCCTCTGGTATGACAGCCTGTTCCTGTTTTTCTGTGGTATCAGGATACCAGATATCCGCCTCCTGATGCGTTCTGTCCGGCATCGGTTCCTGAAATGGAATCCCCGGTTCCTCTCTTCCCTCTTCAAAGGGATTTTCCTGGTTGAGAGCCAGAAGCTGATAAAGAGCCTGAACCTCCTGCTCATATACTTGCCTCTGATATTCAACCAGGTTTTCTTTGCTGTTTTGTGTCAAAAACGGATAACTTATCTCATTCTTAATTCGCCACAGCGTGTTATCTGCTGTCTGATACAAAGCATTCTCTATATTAAGCCAGGCCTGCCGGTCTCTCTTTTGCCGTTCAAACCGGCTGAAGTAAAGATTATCAATCAGATTCAGCAGCACGGCTGACGTAATCTGAGTACTGACCTCCTTACTGGTAACCTGGCTCTCTTCCAAATCCATGGTCTCATAATAATTTTGGTGCCTGTAGACCAACGGCACCTTCTGGCCCTGGACTACATTTTTCAACTGATTTAATAAGATACTGGAAGCCACCCGTTTTTGTTCCGTAATCTGCAATTCCTGGCTTGACATATACTGGCTGCTTCCATTATAACTGCTGTAAAAATTGTGAAGAACCTGATATACCGCCCCTGTCTGGAGCCGGTTCATAATGTCCTCATGAAGGTGAATCTCCTGTTGATTCCTGACATCTTCCGTTACCCTTTTGCCAATTTTCTCCTCATGATGGTACTCCTCCACCAACTGGGTCAGTTCCTCCAGATGGTTCCAATAAAGGCTTAGGAGCTGCTCTGTGGTCTGCGTCTCCTGCTTCAGCCTGGCAACCTGGCTCATAAACTGATTCACATTCTCAATCCCCAGCTTTCTCAGAACATCTGTAATATACACTCTGTCCTGATAGGTCAAATCGATATGTTCTGTCAAAGCCACCCTGTTAAGCAGGTTGTTGATAACTTCCAGTTTCGTCTCCTGGTTATTTTGAATGCTGGTATGGTTCACCAGACTGGTCATACCACCTTCCCCAATATAGACCTCTGGAGGAGCCGCCACCAGATGAAGCAGATCCTCCCTGTCAATCCCTGCAAAAATCATCTCATAATTTCCGCAGATTCTATGATAAAACCCTTCCCAGGAAGAAACCATGCTGGTTTGACATTTTAATTCTATTGGTGCTTTCACCATAATCATGGCCTCTCTCCTTTCTCCGGTTTCATTCTCTCTATCCGTAACTCCTTATGCCAGCCGTCTACTTGCTTCCCTTCTTCAAAAATGCCGCCACATCCGCCGCACTGCGGGTGGGAGGCCACTTTTTGGCGCTGCTTTCCATAGCTGATTTAGGCTTCTGGCCCTCAGGCTGCACTGCCGCCATAGGCTTTGTTCCTCCTGTCTTGAAGTTCCACTTCCTGGCCTTCTTTTCCATATCAGCTTTTGCCGCCTGTCCCACTGGCTGTACTGCCGCCATAGGTACGGCATTGCCCGTTCCATCCTTATCTTTAAATTGCCACAGCGTTGCCCGTTCCTTGAAATCCTCCATAATCGGCTCTTTATCATCCACATCGCCCGCCTTATAATAATTGGCAGACTGATTCCCATTCCCCTTTTTCTGCGTTCCGTCAAACTTCCAGGGTTCTTCCATCAGGAAGCTTCCGGCAATATTTTCCATACACGCCATCTCCCTGTATGCGATGGTGGTGGTCTCCGTCAGAAGCCCGCTTTTCTCCGCATTTAATTCCCCATATTCCTTTGACATTACCGTACATCCCGTAAATACATACATTCGGACCGGAAGAAAATCCCCATATACCGAATACCGGTTAACAAATAAAATCACCGGCAACACCAGATCCGTCCCACTGGTCAGCGGATCCAAAATATCTACCCCCACATATCTTTCCACCTGAAAAGTAAACGGTTTCGAAATAGGCTTGCGCCGCATATGGACATAATCATTAAGCCCGCCCTCCTGAATCAGCTCATACTCATTCTCCCTTTGAAACGCACGCACTGACTTACAAGGCAAGTCATATATTCCCTCTACACGAAGCATAAAATTAAAATTTACCGCCGGATTCCTTCCATAATTACGGACAAAAATATTCCCCGAATCTGCCGTCGCATACGCCATATCCCATCAACCTTTCCAACTCCAACCTATTTCTATTCTACCGTGAAGCCTTCATCTCCAAAATACTCTTATCCTTCTCTTTTTTGGAGGGATTCAAACTCTGATTAATCTGCGATATCTCACTGCACCATTTTCTCCTGCTCATATGGTCCAGCCCCATCACTTCCTCACTTCCCCAGTGAAAATAATACGAGATAAACGCCATCTCCCGATACAGCTCCTCCTTGGGATACAGTTTTATCCCTCCCCGGTAAAATTTAGGGGCGCCTTAAAAATCTTTCCGCAATCCGGACACACCACTTCCATAACCGGCGGCTCAATATCATTAATCCTCTGGTACATATCTTGCAAAAAAGCCAAATCCGCTGTAAACAGCTTCTCAATCACATTCGCTGTCACCATCTCCAGCCCCTCCAGTTCCGTCACCACCTTACCCAATATCACAATTGTAAGATAAGAAGGATTACTCAAAACTCTGGGATCTCTGGTAGCGCTAATCTCATCCCCCGCCGTAGCCAGGCGCATCTTCCCTCTCCGATGAAGCTGCCCCGTCCCATCCATATACCCCTTCGGCAAGGTAAACTCAAATACTGTCTCCATCCTCTGCTCCTTTCCAATTCCTCACCTCAACTACCATCAACCTCTCTACCACCACCCAATTGGATTTCTGTCAACCTCTTTCCACAGCCTGTCAACGGCCAGCTCCGGAAAGAGAACTCTTTCCGGAGCATCCCTCTTACAACCATCTCTCAACAGCAACCCCTTAGTTCGGAATCACCAACTCCTCATAAGCAATCTCCACACTCTCAATTGCCACATCGCTGGTCTTAGCATCCAGATCCGGCGCATTATACTTTGTCACCCAGGCATTGGTCAAAATCCACACCCTGGTCCCGCTAATAGCCGTAGCAATGGTCTGAGGAGCCCCACCGTTAATATCGATCATCTCAATCTGCACATTATTCCTGGGAATCTCTCCACGCACCTCGCTAACGCACTCCTGGATCCAGGTCTTAAACGCACTATCCAGCGTATACCCCATCTTCAGCGTCACATTCCCATGCTTCACCAATCCCGGAATCTTAACCGGAGCCAGACTGTTGGCATTGCCCTGGCGGAACTCGATCACGTCGACGGATGCTTCCACCCCAGTCACTTCACTGAATGCCGCCGTACCGGAAACTCCGTCCACGGTAACCAGGAAGTTCATCTTTGTCAAAGGATAGGCAAGGCCCTTACTATTTTCATATGTTGCCATTCTTCATCTCTCCTTTATCTAAAAAATCATAACCTTTCAACGAATCCATCAACCCTCTGCCTGCGCCTCTCCGCCGGCCTCAGCCGTATGCTGTGTTACACGGAAGATGACAAACTCAGCCGGACGTGAAGGAGCTATCCCGATATTGCAGATCAATCTGCCGTTCATAATATCATCCCTACTCATGGTAGACGCACCAATCTCTACAAAATACCCTTCACCGGGAGTTGCACCTGCCAGCATCCCTGTCCTCCACATGCTGTCAAGGAAGGAAGAAATCGTCAGGCTGACTCTCTGCCAAAGCGTAGCATCATTGGGCTCAAATACTACCCAGTTGGTATTGGCCTTGATACTCTCCTCCACATAGATAAAGAGCCGTCTCACATTCACATACTTAAACGCTGTATTGCTGCTGGCCGTCCTTGCGCCCCATACACGGATTCCCTGTCCCGGAATGGCCCGAATCAGGTTAACTCCTTCCGGATTCAGAATGTCCTGCTCTGCTTTGGTATAATTCACCTTAAGCCCGGTACAGAACACAATCTCATTGGCCGGAGCCTTGTGAACCCCTCTGTTGATATCCGTTCTGGAATAAATCCCCATAACGGCTCCGGACGGCGGAACAAAGTCGCTTTTGTTGGAAGAGCGGTCAAACACCTGAATCCACGGATGATACATAGCCGCATAAGAAGAATCAATAATCCCTCTGTACTCAATCAGATCCCTTGTCTTGTACATATCCTTCGGCATATCAAACACTGCAACCCTGCTCTTTAAATTCTCGCAGTGGGCTGTCAAAGATACGATAACCTCCGGATCCGTAATCCCCGGAATGGCCATCATACTCACTGTACTGTTCTCCAAAAATGACTGAATTCCCGTGCGCTTCCCCGGACCATTATCTGTACCGATAAAGGTAATAGGAGTCACCTTTTCCATGGTACCGTCAAAACCGCCCTCCAGTGTCAGCATCCCCCTCTGGTTCCCTTCACCGAAAATGGCCTCCACCGGATTGCCCAATTCCTCCAGCTGCCCTACGGAAACCTTCACCAACTCACTTTTTGCCAGTTGGAAAGCTATGTAGTTGGGAGCCGCCGTATTGAAGCTTAACTCCCCGTAGTTCTCCACCTCATCGTTGTAGCGAATGCTTACGTCTACCGTCACCAGGTAAAGCACGGTCTTGGGAATAATCCCCTTATCCACCACATCCTCTTTAAACGCAGCCTCAAAGGTCACTGTGTTATCATAAATGGTAACGATACGGTTATATTCACCATTTACCTCCACCAAATCGCCTTCCCGGAAACCTTCCACACTTTTTGCAACATATCCTGTTCCAGACTCAGCGATCAGCTGCATTTTCCGTCTCTCAGCTGTACTTAAGGAAACCTGGACACGGTTGCCCCATTTGCCCTCATTGGCTGCTTCCACTGTAAGAAGCCCCATCTCCTTTTTCGCTGCCGCAGCATCTTCAGGAATCACACGGGACACGAAACATCTGGTTCCTCCGTTGATAAAAAACTGCTCCACACTATTAGCCAGATAGCGGTATTCCCCATGAGTAAACTCACTTAAGAATCCTCCAAACTGTTTTGTAAAGCTTTTAAAGCTTGTTACCAGGGACGGTGCCCCTATAGTAGGACCCTTTTCCGCAAAGCCGATAAATCCGGCTGTGCTGGTCCCCACACCTTCTATGCTCCGCGGAGAATTGTCATATTCTTCCACGTATACGCCCGGTGTAAAATATTCTGCCATAATAGTAGTTCTCCTTTCATTCTCTTTATAGCCGTTTTTTCTTACTTACGATATCACTGCCTTCACCTGTCCCGGTGAGACAATGCTTATGTTTCCCATTCCGTTTGAGCACATAAGCTTGCAATCATTGGTCAGACAGGGCTTTCCTCCCACCAGTACGGTTGGCTTCGTAGGAATCCAGGTTCCTGCCGGCACCAACATACAGGGCTGGGGTGTCAATACTCCCAGTGCTGCCGCTGTAGCCGCCGCCACCTGTGGATTGGCCAATGACGTACACATCCCAAAAGGGGTGATATTGACTGCCTGGCAGTCCTGAATCGTGGCCGCAGGCTTTCCTTCCGCCATACACACTGCCTGAGATGTGGCATTCACGGTTCCCGGTGCTGTTCCGAAAGAACACATGGCCGATGCTCCGGTTACTACGATTTGCGCCATACTGTCTGCTCCTTTTCTTCCAGCCTGTGAAAGTCTACCACCTGAAAGCTCACATCCCCCTCTGTCACATACCGAACCAGATACAAAAGACGAGATGCGTCGTTTCTGACCCGAAGCACATAGTCTCCTTCCGGTGTCACCCTTCCAAAGACGATCCGGGCAATGGGAGAATTTACGGAAAATGGTTCCTTTAACGGCTGGCTGATCTTTATGGAAGATTCCGATATCTCTTTTACCACGGTAAACGGCTCATAATCCTGTCGTTCCGGGTGGATCAGTCCATAATACACATGATCCATGCCTGACCTGTGAGTTTTAAACAGCTTCATAATGCGTTTTCTCTCATCAAATTCGCTGATACAACAATAGGCCTGGCCTAAATTAACTGCCTGCACACTTTCCAGACCAGGAAGCTTTCCTGAGTAAGTGATGACCGGCGAAAGACTGGCTGCGCTCTCTGACGGTATCAGGAACGCTTCTAACACAGGCACCTGGCTATCCAGTTTCTCATACTCCACAGACACCTGGCATGGGTCAAAGCCCCAAACCTTAATATCCAGGCTGCCATCCTCCCGCCCACAGTTTAGGAATACGTAGTTACCGTTTCCTCTGGGAACAGGCTGTACTGGCTTGTGATCTCTGAAAAACTGCACATTTCTCTCTTCTATCTCTGCGCCGGTTGTGGTATCGATCAGACGAACCAGCAAATCCAGCCTGCAGCGAATGACAGATGCATCCACCTGTTACACTCCCCCTCCTTCCTAGTTGAATCGGCACGCTCCGTTCCACGTCGCCTGCCAGGTCGTCGGAGCGATTCCAGTTGTGAAACTTACGTTTCACAAGCGCTCCTCTCTGCTGAATCGGCACGCTCCGCTCCACGTCGCCTGCCAGGTCGTCGGAGCGATTCCAGTTGTGAAACTTACGTTTCACAAGCGCTCCTCCTCTCCCGTAATATGCAGTTCGAAGCTTGCGTCCACGACACGAGGTGTGTCGATGATCACTTCGCTGGATAAAAATACAGGTGCCGCCTTATAGAACAGGCTGATCTGATATGGCTTGTTGATCGCCTGCCACACCCTTACTTTCTCCTCCAGACTTATCTTCGCCTGAGACAGTACAATGGGAGGCTCCTGCGTAGTGATCCAGGACTGCAGCTGGCTTGGAAGAACAGAACTGTTGTCATTGACAATCTGCGCCACTCTTCCAATGATTTTTTGTATATCCGGTGCCTTTAATCCCATCTGGGAGGAACCGTTTATAAAGACCATATAGTAAAGGCCATATGGCCTGGGCGGCTTTTGAAGCTGCACTCGCCCCTTTTGAATGAAGGGCGGCTGCGTCACATCACTCTCTTCCCGGATATCATACAGATACAGCCCCAGGATATAGTCCACATCCTGGTCTGCCGGGGATGAGATCTCAATGTTGTTGGGAGACGGTATGGGCTCCGGACACATTTTTTTCCGCAGCGTCTTGACAATGTGGCTGCTTACGTCTGCTATAATCGGATAATCTGCCATTACCGGTCTCCTTCCTGGAATGCAGATAACAGTTCTTCCACCCGTTTCTGCATTTCCTCATTTAATACCACGCCGTAATCAGTGGTATCGATATATTCTGCCTGGCACCGGAAATAGGATGAAGCATCCGCCTCCGCAAGATATGGCAGGCTCTGCACCTTTACAGGTGATGTCAACTGTTCCTCTTTTCCACCTTGAACTGCCACCTTATCCCCATATACCGAGAAACGGTATACCCTGGATTTCTTGGTCAGGGTTACTTCCTTTTGAGAGTCACTGTAAACGTAGCGGTAACCGCCACAGATCCCAATGCTGCGCAGAGGAATATGCTCAGCAGATTCCCCCCTTAATTTAAGGAATATATACGGGTTATCCTCCTTCACACACTGGCTTAAGAAAATTCGTGCCAGATTGGCCGCTGCACGGCTTCCTGACTGGCCCAAACGATTCATGGCTGCCGTGGCTTCCGCTTTGTTTTTATCATTTGCATCGTCAAAAGAACTTCCCAAAACAGTCTCCAGTATACTTCGGATATCGGCCTCGCTCATTCCGGCTGCCGGATTATCTGCACCAGGCTGGCTGGTGCCAATACCGTTTCCACCTGTTCCATCTCCACTTCCCGCCCCATCTGTTCCAGGCTGTCCTGTTCCATCTCCGCTTCCCGTCTCGTCTTTTCCTGGCTGACTGGTTCCGGCCCCACTTTCCATCCCATCTGCTCCGGGCTGTCCTGTTCCATCTCCACTTCCCATCCCATCTGCTCCAGTCTGATCCATTCCGTCCCCGGTTTCCATCCCGTCTTCCCCGCTCTGACCTGTCCTGTCCCCGGTTCCAGTCTGGCCGGTTCCGGCTCCATTTCCTGTCCCATCTGCTCCGGGTTGGACTATTCCATCCTCATTCCCGCCGCCTCCATACAAATCATGAAGGCTGCTTTCCCTGCTGTCCTCCATAGCTTTATCCACATCCTTCAAAAGCCGTGTACTTCCGGAAGACTCCAGCTTATCCTTGATCTCTGCCAGAGCGCTTTCTGCTCCCAAGGAGGCCAGTCCGTCCAGCATGTTACTGAAATTGTCGTTGCCATCTGCATTGCCATCCGCAATCATGGACAAGGCATCGTTCTTCATCTGATTAATATTATTAAGGACTGTACGATCTCCCGCCTGGTTGGCTGCTTGAGCCTTCTGGGCACTTGTACTGGAGGCACTGGCCAAAACTGCATTCAATTCCTGTTCCTTGGCAGCAATCTCCTGGTCTGCCTGAGCAATCAGAGCCTCATATCTTTTAGCCTCGCTTAGGTTGTTGTCATCCAGAGCATCTGCCTGTTGTGCCAGAAGTTCTTCCTTTCTGCTCTCCAGTTTCTGAAGTTCAGACTGAAGGCTTTCATCCTCATCGGATATGGACTTTGCCAGACTCTGGAGCCATAGAATATGGTCGTCAATCGTCTCCTGGGCTTTCCCCCGGAAATCGTCCTCTGCCACCAGCCCATAAAATCCTTCGGCCTGCTCAATTCTCTGATACGTATATGCAGCCCCATCTACTGCTGACTGCCGTTTTACCTTGGCCTGAATCAAATACTGAAACTCAGACTTGGCACCGTTTACCACAGATTTTTGATCATCCAGCACTTGATTTCTAGCTGCCTGGCTGACCCCATTCGCCACTGCCGCCTGGTAGGCGCCTCCTGCTCCTCCGGATATCAACTGTCGATATTTATTCTCGGCCGCCCCTAATAGTTCTCCCTCCAGAAGGCTTAACTCCCTGTCCGTATCGGCTATCACGTCATCCTGGATGTGATACAAAGCCTGAAGTTCTAAAAGCATTCCTTCTATCTGTCCGCTCCAGCCGTTGGACGCTATCTCCACTATCTGCATACTCTTTGCATATTCCACATTTTTTAAAACAGTCTCTCCCTGCTCCAGCATCCTTCCGGAATATTCGATATAGCTTTCCTGGCAACTCTGCAAGGCGATTCCCACAGCATCGCTGACATCCATATTCTCCACAAATTGCTCGCCCCTGTAATCCTTACTCTTATACCCTTCTCCGGAGCAATGGTTCTTTAATTTCATCAGTTCATTGTCTGCAACTTCCGACAGAATGGAGAATAGTTCCGCCCTGCGCCGCCCGTCAATCCGGCTCATCAGTTTGCTTATGATTTCCGCCAGTGCCTTGTTGTCCGAGGCCTGAAGGCTTTCATAACAATTCTGAAGGCCTGCCAGCTGCAGGTCGCATAAATCCGTCACATCGTTTTTTAGTTCCAGCTGGAAAAACTCCCGCAGCGTATCATAATAATACTGGTCAACCCCTGTACTGTCCGACGAAAACTGATTGTCATACTGAAGACGTATTGGCTCCAGCTCCGGAAGATTGTAAAGATCATAGGGATCCGGTGTATCAAAAATATTGACAGCCTCATCGCTTCTGGCATCTTTCGTGATTCCGTCGGCACCGGTATAGCAGGTCACCCACAGAGGAGCCAGTTCTTGTGCCTCTGCCATGATACCCTGATCGGAGATATCGGAAAGTCCGGCTGCATCGGTGATGTCAAACCAGGCTCCGCCTGCCAGTTCGGACTTGTAGTACACATTCATCTGATTGGAATCCGTAGCACTCTCCATGGCCTTCTCATACAGTTCATCCGTCAGGGACTGGGAATGAATCAGATAGGTCCCGATAAACAGCACAGAATCCTCAATCACATGGGAGGATGCATACTGCTCATAAGTTACAGCCTTTGATTCGTCAAAGATAGCACCTCTGGACATCTGATAGCACAGAACCCCTGCCAGGAAACAGCTGCTAAAAATCATTGTCCCTATCTTGGTTTTCCTTCCTGTCCTCATGTTCCCTCCGGATTCTTCATAAGCTTTGCGTTTCTGGTTTCAAAATATCCTGAATATTTCAGCCTGGAATCTTCCCCGTAGAATTCAATCACCAGCTGATCCATGCTTCCCTGTACTAAGGAAAGATACTTAAATCCTGTCTTCACAGGAATCAGGGTGTCGCTGACCAGGCATTTCCCGTCCCCGTTCTTTATCAGATAGTAGCCAATCCCTTCTGACACGTCTGGCTCCAGAGTGATGGTAACCATGCCTGTGACACGGTTTGTCTGACTGGCGTATGTGCCTATCTCCATCTTCTCCTGCTCTACAGTTACGTACCCTTTGACAATGCTTAAGGGTCCGCTGTACACATCCGGATCTATAATGCAATCATCCACAAAGGTATTCCCATTATAAAACCGCAGTTTCACCTCAGACACCTTGTCCACTGCCAGACTCAAATGCCGTATGGTCTTGCCAATCTCTGTCCGGCTGCCTATGCGGGTCTGGTCGCACCACAACTCAAAATGGGTTACATCCACATCAAAGTCATCTGGCAGACTTACCCCAATGCGAAACTCCTGTTCCTGAATGATTGACTCGATGTAATAATAAGCACCGTCGGCATATTCCTCCTCCACATAGCTTTGCCCCCCGCTTCCTGCATTCAACGCGGCCCCTCCTTCCTCCAAAAGAGCCGTGATACCGCCGCAGGTCAGCCTGTCAAAAGAATACAATGTCTGTGAATAAGCTGCCAGTGCGTCAAACATTTCGTTCTGCAGATCCTCATAATCATCTAAGGAGGACTTATATTCTTCATAGGTCAGTTCTCCCAGACGGTTCAACACCTCATCTGCCTTAAGCCTCTCCTTTGCCACATCTGCCTCCTCTGCCAGGGAGAGATAGGCGTTTCGCATGCTGATATAATTGTTGAAACTATCTTCCACCTGTTGAGTTAAGGACTGCTTCTCATTGTTTTTCTCCAGAAGGGCATCCTGATACTCCAGAGCTGATTCATACAAAGCATAGGGTTCATCCTCCACATATCGGATACCGGATATCTGTCCCTTAAACCACTCCTTAGGAATCTTGATAAAAAGAATTCGGATATGGCCCTGCCACGGCTTATCGATAGCCGTCAGAAATTCCTCATACTTTTTCTTGAACGCTTTCCCATTTATCTTCTGTCCCGCAATAGCCTGATTCACATATTCCGATATATATCCCATCTTCCCGCCATACTGCCCTTCCATCAGACTATAGTTTGTTCTGAGGGAAATCAGGCTGGTGGAGGCATTCATAGAGACTTCATAGTAATTCTCATCTCTGTCCAGGGTATACTGAATCAGATCCTTTAATTGGCTTCTCTGAATCTTGGCGTTCATAAAGGGATTCTCAAAACGGTAGCCTGTGGTCACATCCATCCCAATGGCTGTAGATAGCTTTTTTTTGCTGGCCTCCAGCTTTCTTCTATCTGCCGCTATTTTATTGTTCAGTGTCTTGATGGCTTTTTCCATGGTATCGATATCGTTCTGAGTCGCCTGTCCCAGCCGAAGACGCGACCGATTCTTCTTAAGGGTTTCCTCCATAGCTGAAAGCCTCTGTTCATTGAAGGAAACGATATCCTCCAGCACTACAATATCCACATATAAATTTGAGATATTCTCATAGACTTCCAATATGTGATCGGTCATCTTGTGCTTCACCGTGTCAATCTCCGCCTGGATCTGAATTGGTTTAAACTGAAACTCATAAGCCTCCGATAAGTCCGGCTTCTCCGGAAACTTAAAAGAAAGAAGGGGTGTCCACCGGAATGTGGACATATTTTTCTGCTTCAGTTTGATGGACTTGACCGCCTGCTTTAACGATACCTCTTTTACCTGTAGCTCACTTTCCAGCTTCTCATAGGCCGAGCTGTTTGCAAGTCCTGTTTTCTTTGCCATATCTAGGGTTAGAAGCCGTTCTCCTGCCGCCTGGCTTTCTATCTGTCCGTTTCCCAGAGAAAAGCTGACCACAACAGCCGCCGTAAGAATGAGAAGCAGACCTTTTGCCAATCCACGTTTTCTCATGTTCCCACTTGCCCCTCTTCTCGTTCAATAGAATAGAAGGAAAAGTTTCCCTCTCTATCCTGACAGATAAATGTATAGATTAGTCCATCCTTGTGGAATGAATAAATATAAACCGTATACCCAACATCAAACTCCTCCACTACCAGATAATCATCATACTCTGAGGAAAGCTCCATCTCCACTCTTCTCTGGGAGTTGCTTCGGTAGTCTGCTATCCAGTTAATCGCCACGGCCTCCGGCATATTTACCTCAGAATTACCCTGGTAATCCTCGGTTCCGAAGAATTTTTTCACTTCCTCTATGGTAGTCATGGTTTTCCCGCCGGCCCCAAAGGAATCCCTCAATACCAAAACCCTGTCCACAGCCATCTCATCGTCCAGCGCCTGGCTCTCGCTCCATCCCGTATACATGGCGTCAATGTCCTCCAGAACCACAGCAAAATTCCGGTCATCCTCATACAGTGTCCTCTTTCCTTTATAGGTATCTGCTACCTCCGACACCTTTTTCCCCAGAAGGGCGCTATAGAGAAGTTCGTCCTGGCTGAAACTTCCGGTGTAGATTAAGTTGCTTCCGTTGTCGTACAGCTTGCCACTTCCATTCTTCTTTCCCAAGGCAAACTCTCCCTCGTAGGCAAGACTGCCATTCTCACGGTATAATTTTCCGTTTCCGTCAAACAGATTTTCCTGAAAATTGCCGCTGTACATCAGGATGCCGCTGTCATAATATCTGGTTCCATTTCCCTGGTACATATTCATATCAAAATTCCCCTGATAGACCACGGTTCCTGCTGGGTTATACAGTGTGCCATAGCCTGTGACAGCCCCTCCTTTTACATCCCCCTCGTAGGCAAGGTAACCAGATTTTCCTCTGATTCGTACCTTCTCATCGGCAAAACGCAGTATAACCGAATCATAGTCATAGGTTTTTATTCCCTCTGCCCTGGCTGAGGTTAAGGTACTGTGAATGCTCTACAGATAATAGATGCTTAACACGCCGATTACCACCAGAACAGCCATTGCCAGCCTTTTGCTGACCAGCCACCCGAAAACCGAATAATAATCCCTTTTATGTCTGGGTCGGACGTCCAGCAATGCGGTGAAAAAATCACGGATCTTTGAAATTCCCCTGGTACGGATAAAATTCCAGCTGGTCCACATTTTCACCTTTGTGACAAAAGGCGTTATCTTCGCTTTGGCTGATGCCAGCAGAACCCGGAACAGATTATCACCCATAGGCCCGGATCTCCTTTCTTAAACTTACAGGTGCTCTCTAAAATCTCACTGCTCCCAGTGAAGCCTGCAGATATCCCCCTCCATATGCACCTGATTCAGATAGCTTTCGCAGGTAAACAGATACCATTTTGCCATAGCATCCTCCGGATTTTCCTTAAGGACATCAGAAAATGTACTCCTTGCCAAGTAAAAATCGTGCTGATAGAAAAGCCCTAGAGCCTTTTGGAATTTTCCATCGGTCTCCGTCTTAAGCCTTCTCTGGGAAAGGGGGCAGGCATCCAGTGCCTCATAGATCCGAAGTCTCTCCCCCGTATCGGTTATGAGAATATATCCGATATATCGAAGGTCTCCGTCATACGCCTCCCTGTTCTTTACATTCTCCGTAAGCACCAGATTCAGCCCCATCCGCTGGAACCACCGGGCATACTGTTCAATCTCTTTTATCTCCCTGGACAACAGGAACGGAAAACTCTGTTTATCAGTCCCTGCAACTCCGTACACATACTGGGCATAGTGTAGAAACATACCAGTACATAATCCCTCCAGAACCTTCTCCTCATAAAATTCCTGCATGAAGCCAGTCCCAAAATCCAGGGTATTTCTGGATTCCTCCAAAAATAAAACCTTAAGCAGGGTTAAGTCGCTGTGTCCTGAGACAAAGAATCCTCCTCCCTCCTCCTTATGTTTCTCAATCAAAGCAATAAACCGATTCATAATATCAGCAGACCGGCGATTGGTATCCCCTGGCTCTGTAGAGGAAATAACAGCCACGGTTCCATGAAGTAAAACCATATCGCCACCCTTTACCTCGGTGATAGAATCTTTTCCTAAAATCTTCTCAATATTTTTTGGCGCAAACCGATAACATGACTCAAAAATCCGGTATTTGGTATAATTGATACGGCTAATGGTTTTTCTGATTTCAAAAAGGCTGTTCCACATAAAATCCACATCTTTTCCATGAACCCCTTTTTTCACCACTTCCATCTGGCCTTCTGCCACAGCTTCCATAGCCTTAGAAAGCCGCTTCAACTCCCTTCCCTGAAGTACCAGCAGGCTGATGCTGACAATAGTGCCTATAAGAAAGATAATCTGAGCATAGATCAGATAGCCTTTGCTGTTATCTCTCGCCGCGCCAGACAGATCTTCTCTCCTGGTAATTCCCATCAAAAGGTACTCCGGGTAAAGTCCCTCCGATGCAGCTGTTCCCAGCACCTGGTACGCCTCTCCGTCTATTCTTATGACCATGCTGGCCTTCGTGCCCTCTGTCAAAGCATCCAAAAGCTTCCTTGTACCAGCCACATAAATCTCCTCAAACCGCTGGCCATTGAAGCCGCTGGCACTGGCCAGCACCATATGGTCACTACTGCGCACAACACAGATATCCGTAAATATCTCCGAGATTCCATCCAGATTAACGAAACCAGACAGCCGATTTCTCAGAGCATAATACTCCCTGCTGTCATAGAAGCCTTCCTCCTCTATTCCCAGGTTTACAGGGCTCCCAATCTCCTCCGCCAACGCCTGGACATAATAAAAGCCAAATCGTTCCGCCTCCTGTTCCTTTGCCTTTTCTTGAACCCGGGGGATCTGAACTGCCCCGGCTGCAGTGATGGCCAAAAGAACCGCCTCCACAATGGCAATGGTATAAGCTGTGTGATTCCGGTTTCGCAGAATCAAAAAGGCAAGAAGCAGAACCACATATCCCAGGATCAGGAGCTGAATGTACAGGACAAACCGCTGCTGACGCAGCTTCATCAGCTGTCCGGCAGTCAGCTTTCTGTTCAGAAATGCACGGTTTACAGCCTCCGGCCTTTCAAAGTCCTCCACTCCCGTTTTGTCGTCTTTCCGCACCAGAAGCTTCCCATCCTCAAATCTGGCTTCCACAAAAAGCCTTCCTTCTTCGCAGGAGACAAGTTGATACAGCTTCACCTCCAAAGTTTCCGGCTCCTCTTCCCTGGTATCATCCAGAGGCAGATCCGCCAGCCGGTCTTTCTCTACAAAATAGATGCCTGCCTCTGTGCCGCCTTCCAGCACCAGAGTCAGATAGAACCCATCCTCCTCAGCCCGAAAGCCAGTCAGAACCCCATCCTTTGCCATATGTAGTACAGGGGAGGAAGCCACAGGCTGTGCCTGCTCATCAAACTGGAGGATCCTATAATCTGTCGCCGTCCCATCCCCTGAAATTCCGGCGGACACAAGCACTGCAAACAATCCGTCCTTATAATCTATCTTTCCAAATATGCTTCCTGGCTGAAGAGAGCTGCTTCGCCATACGTTCTTTACATTTCCTTTTGTATCTGACACATAGAGAATCCCATCCTTATCAATATTCTCTGTCAGATAGACGGCATTTCCTGCCACGCAGCCATCGTGGCAGGAAGAAACCATCCGTTCATTCCGCCATGTCAGGCCGTCTGCAAATGCCAGTGCAGTTATGATAAACATCCATACAAATGCTGCAATATAGGGAATCCGTTTTCTCATTCCTTTTTGTCCTCCGTTGACAGCAGTTTTATTCACTACCACCGCTGCCTTGGTCATCTAAGCAACGATTCCGTTCCAATGGTCTTGAATCCGTTAAACAAAATCCGAAGCCATGGGATATCTCCAAACACCAGCTGGGAAATCAATGATACCAGTGCCAGAACTCCAAGGATCAGGCAGATACACAAAAGAATCCTGAACAGTCCGTCCTGTCTGCGGGCAAACCATACTTTGATCCTTTTCCTAACCCCTTTTTTCTTCCCGGGTACTGTGGTAATCCTGATATCTTTATAAAGCTCTGTAAACCGGTCATAGCTTTTTCTGGAAATCTTTTTTTCCAGCAATCGGTAACTGAACGCCTTCTGGGATGCCTTAGGCCTTAAAAGTTCTCTTAATATTGAAGCACAGGCAACCGCACAATCCCTTTCTGTCTTTTCTGGATCCAGTTCCGTCAGGTCGATCTGATAGCTGAAATACACCGTATGATCCTTGGACAAATGAAGTTGTCCCTGCCTTAAAATCAGGTAAAGGATAGGATAGGGCAGATTGGAGGCGATACATGTCATGATCACATTGATGCATATGGACTCGCACTCCGCCAATGTATAGCTTTCTCCCATATAGAAATCTTGAAGAGGCCTTTCCTGCTTGTACTCAAAGGCCATACAAAAAGCCCCTCTGTCGGAAAAGCTGTCTATGTAGGAATCCTGAGCCGGTATTCCCGCCTGTTGAAACACCTCCAGATACTTCTTGGCCGCCTGATGTTCCTTTATCACCAACAGCGTATACAGATTCCCCGCAGGCGTATTCAAATCCTGGCAAATCAGAATATCATTGATATCGCTTTCCTTCA
>JAETTS010000728.1 GCA_021769025.1 Enterocloster bolteae | reverse complement strand
ACGAGCCAAGCCACGGTTCCGCACCGGATATTGCAGGACAGGACAAAGCCAATCCCATTGCCACGATCTTGTCAGCAGCTATGATGCTCCGCTATTCCCTGGATCTGGATAAAGAGGCGGATGCAGTGGAAGCCGCAGTACAGAAGGTGCTTACTGACGGATACCGCACAGGCGATATCATGTCCGACAGCTGCAGAAAAGTTGGCACCACAGAGATGGGAGACCTGATTGCTGCGGCAATTTAAGGAAAACAGAAGTAATGCCCATTGGCAGGAACTGCGCTTCATGCTTCCGTGAAGCGGGTGCCCGGGCGATGAGATACATTTTAACAAAAGGATAGTGAGATAAAGGAGTGGAAACAGCAAAATGAGAAGCGATGCAGTGAAAAAGGGGTCTCAGCAGGCACCTCACAGGTCTTTGTTTAATGCCCTTGGAATGACAAAAGAAGAAATGGAACGTCCTCTGGTGGGAATCGTCAGCTCTTATAATGAGATCGTGCCTGGGCATATGAATCTGGATAAGATTGTAAATGCAGTAAAGCAGGGCGTAGCTATGGCAGGAGGAACACCGGTGGTATTCCCGGCAATCGCGGTCTGCGACGGAATTGCCATGGGACATATCGGAATGAAATATTCTCTGGTTACCCGTGACCTGATCGCAGATTCTACAGAGTCTATGGCTCTTGCTCATCAGTTTGATGCTCTTGTTATGGTGCCGAACTGTGACAAGAACGTTCCCGGGCTTTTGATGGCAGCAGCCAGAATTAATGTACCCACTGTGTTCGTCAGCGGCGGACCTATGATGGCGGGACATATACACGGACATAAGACCAGCCTTTCCAGTATGTTTGAAGCAGTAGGGTCTTATGCAGCAGGCAAAATTACAGAAGAAGAATTAACGGAATACGAAAATAAAACATGTCCCACCTGCGGTTCCTGTTCCGGTATGTATACGGCGAACAGCATGAACTGTCTGACAGAAGCGCTTGGCATGGGACTCCGGGGCAACGGTACCATCCCTGCAGTTTATTCTGAGAGAATCCGTCTGGCAAAGCATGCCGGAATGCAGGTAATGGAGCTTTATCGCAAAAATATCCGTCCGAGAGATATTATGACAGAGAAGGCTATATTAAACGCCCTGACAGTAGACATGGCACTTGGATGCTCCACAAACAGCATGCTCCATTTGCCGGCTATCGCTCATGAGATTGGCATGGATTTTGACATTAGCTTTGCGAATGAGATCAGCGAGAAAACCCCGAACCTTTGCCATCTGGCACCGGCAGGCCCTACTTACATGGAGGATCTGAACGAAGCAGGCGGTGTTTATGCGGTAATGAACGAACTGAGTCAGAAGGGACTTCTC
>JAETTS010000727.1 GCA_021769025.1 Enterocloster bolteae | reverse complement strand
GGAATCTATACACCCACATCGGGGACAATGATATTTGATGGAAAACCATTGGAGCTAAAGACAATCTATCATGCCCTGGAAGCGGGGATATCCATGATTCACCAGGAAATGAGCCCAATTCCGGACATGACGGTGGCGGAGAATATCTTTTTGGGAAGAGAACCAAAGAATAAATGGGGATTTGTAGACCACAAACAATTGAATGAGATGACAGCCCGTCTGTTAGGCAGGCTGAGGCTTAAGCTGAGCCCCACCATATTGATGAGGGAACTCAGCGTGGGAAATATGCAGATGGTGGAAATCGCAAAGGCTATATCATTTCATTCCAAGCTGATCATAATGGATGAGCCTACATCTGCAATTGCAGACAAGGAAGTGGAAAGCCTTTTTAACATCATAAGAATGTTGAAGGAAGAGGGCGTGACCATTATTTATATTACACATAAGATGTCGGAAGTGTTTGAGATAACAGATGAGATTTCGGTCCTCAGGGATGGAGAGCTGGTAGGAGGGGACCTGACTGCTGACCTGGATAACAATAAGCTGATTTCTCTCATGGTAGGAAGGGAACTGACGGAAATGTTCCCCAAAGTATATTACGAGCCGGGAGAGGAATTGCTGAGAGTTGAACATTTTTCAGACGGAAAACGGTTCTTTGACGTATCCTTCTGCGTGCATGAGCGGGAAATGTTAGGGTTTACAGGACTGATTGGGTCGGGCAGAAGCGAGCTTTTAGAAGCGGTGTTCGGCCTGCGTCCCCATACGGAGGGCAGGGTATTTATCCGGGGAAAGGAAGTACATATAAGGAATCCGCATGATGCCATCGCCCTTGGCATCGGCCTGCTGACAGAGGACAGAAAGGCCAGCGGATGCTTTCTTCCCCTGGATATCACTGACAATATGATTATGTCGAATCTGGAACTCCAGAAAAAGGGGATGTTTCTGGACTTTAACCGGATTAAGGCCCATACGGAATCCATGCGGGCCAAACTGGCGGTTAAGACACCCTCTATGGAGCAGCATATTGAATTGCTTTCAGGCGGCAACCAGCAAAAGGTTCTGATGGGAAGATGGATGATCAATGCCCCCTTGATTCTGATTGTGGATGAGCCTACCAGGGGGATTGATGTAAATGCAAAGGCGGAAATCCACCGCCTGCTAGGTGAAATGAACAAAAACGGCACTGCAGTCATTCTGGTATCCTCGGAGATGCCAGAAGTCCTGGGCATGAGCGACCGCATTGTCATTATGCACGAAGGCCGCAAGGCCGGTGAGATTGGAAGGGAAGACGCCACGCAGGAGCTTCTGATGCAGATTGCATTCGGGGAAGATGAAGGGAGGAAACATTAAAATGGAAAATAAAGAAA
>JAETTS010000726.1 GCA_021769025.1 Enterocloster bolteae | reverse complement strand
TCCGATCACAGCCTCCGAGTAGCTTCTGTATTTCTCGTGAAAATGCATCTCGATATTGGTGATAAAGATGATGGTCGCCGACAGGTTGGTAAACATGGCGAGACAGGAGGCCAAGTCGTAGGGTTGATTGTACACAAAGCTCCTGACAATGATTGTCCTGGTCTCGTGGGTCCAGAACACAAAATTGTGGACATAGAGAACGAAGATGTAGAAGAAGTTCACCACCACCAGTTTCCACCACTTTTTGAAGTATCGAAGCTCCGGCAGATACCGGTTGCTGTTCTCCTTAAAGTACCGCTTCACGGCCGCAAACTCCATGGTTCCTATGAGAAAGAATCCCACGGTCAAAGACAGCAGCATATTCTCCGTAATCTCCCATCCCATCCAGAACCCCAGAATCAGGCACAGGATAAACGCTATGGCCATTCCGATGAAGAAAAACACGAAAAGCCTCTCATAATCCTTGCAGATAGAGAGGTAAACCATGGAGTAGAATAAAAGAACCATGGATATATAGGTGCAGAACCCGCAGAACACATAAAAGACCTCCACGCCTCCCACGAAATGTTCCCAGAGACAGAACGGGATACCCAAAAGGCAGCTAAACGCCATATTCATGGCAAGCCCCAGATAGTAACAGGGCAGAATATCCTGAAACCGCTCCTCATAGATGGCATCCTGCATGTACTTGGACAGCACCGCATTGAAAGGGGACACCGTCAGAAGCGCAAAAATAAACGTATACAGTATGGTACAGGAGAACAGTTCCCTGGTAAGATAATCCGTCTCACTGAATCCCAGCACGAATCCCATCAGCAGAATCGTCCCAATCACCAGCAGTATGGGCGCAATGGTGATGATGATACTGTAAGTAAATCCCACCCGATCCGCCGCGATGGACCGCTTTCCAACTATCCTGTTTAACTTGACGCCGACGCCTCCCATTCTCTCACCCCTTCCTGCGTCGCTGCATCCTTTTGTGTCCACTCAATCCCCATGCTCTGTGCAAACTCTTTATAGATTTCCCTGTATGCATCCTGCATATACCGGAACTGATAGCCTGAAACCACGCGCCTGTATCCGTTTTCCCCCATCCGCTGCCGCTCCTGCTGGCTGTGGGCCAGGTGCACCATGGCCTGGGCGATCTCCTGCACATTCATGATCCGGGTGACGATGCCCGCCGGGCCCAGATCGTCGTCCTCGCCGCAGATCAGCCCCCGGCAGTTGCCCACATCCGTGGCAATCACCGGCTTTCTGGCTGCGAAGCTCTCCAGGATGGTCAGGGGCTGCCCCTCGCTGATGCTGGTGAGCAGGGTCATATCCATTCTGCCGTAGTAATCCGCGGCCTTTATCTTCCCCGTAAACTCCA
>JAETTS010000725.1 GCA_021769025.1 Enterocloster bolteae | reverse complement strand
CTGCCCCTTGGCCGCGTCCATAAATATAAAATCATAGGGTCCCTTAAGACCCTTCATAACCTCCAGCGCATCCCCCTCTATGAGTGTGATGTCTGATTCTTTCCCTGCCCGGGCAAAATTCGCCCGGGCAATGGGAATTCTTTTTTCATAATTCTCAATCGTGGTTATCTTACAATGCTCCGGCGCATATGCCGCCATAATCAGCGCAGAATATCCCACTGCTGTTCCCACTTCCAGTATCCGCGCAGGCTTTGCAAGTGTCAGAAGTACTTTGAGAAGACTTTTAGTCTCTGTGCGGATAATCGGAACAAAAGACTCTAAGGCCTCTTTTTCAATCTCTTCCAGAAGCGGGTCCTCGGGAAGCTCCATAGAATTGATAAATGTAACTGTTCTCTCGTCTACAATCATTACTATACATCCATAATAATCGGAAGTATCATAGGTCTCCTCTTGGTGCGTTTCCAGATAAATTCATTCATCGTATCCCGCACTACCAGCTTAATCTTGCTCCAGTCTGCATTTCTCTGGTGATTCAGACATCCATATACCGCATCTTCCAACGCATGTCTGGCGTCCTCCATCAGACCTTCCGATTCTCTTACATACACAAATCCTCTGGATACAATATCCGGTCCTGCAAGCACTACATTGCTGTGGCGTTCCAGCGTCATAACAACGATCATAATACCGTCCTCTGCCAGATGCTGACGGTCACGAAGCACAATATTTCCCACATCGCCAACGCCAAGGCCGTCTACCAGGATCGCGCCTGTATGAACGGTTCCTGTCACTTCCGCTCCCTGCTCATCCAGCTCCAGAACATTTCCTGAAGAAAGAATAAAAATATTTTCTTTGGGGATTCCCAAATCCTCTACCACATGCTTCTGTGCTGTGAGATGTCTGTATTCCCCATGCACAGGAATCGCATATTTCGGGCGCACCAGGGAATAAATCAGCTTAATTTCCTCCTGGCAGGCATGTCCGGAAACATGGGCATCCTGGAAAATAACCTTCGCGCCTTTCATGGAAAGTTCATTAATTACCTTGGAAACTGCTTTCTCATTGCCAGGAATGGGGTTGGAGCTGAAAATAATTGTGTCATTCGGCTTAATGGTAATTTTCTTATGAATGTTAGCCGCCATTCGTGACAAAGCTGCCATGGATTCTCCCTGGCTGCCTGTTGTAATCAGAACCACCTGTTCATCCGGATAGTTCTTCACCTGGTCAATCTCAATCAGCGTATTATCCGGAATGCGAAGATAGCCAAGTTCAGATGCCGTAGTGATAACATTTACCATACTTCGGCCTTCCACTGCCACCTTTCTGCCAAAACGGTACGCCGTATTGATAATCTGCTGCACACGATCCAC
>JAETTS010000014.1 GCA_021769025.1 Enterocloster bolteae | reverse complement strand
CGATCCCTGCATTCTGTACTTATACGGATGGGGTCAGGACCATTGTGGCAGGCATTGGTCTGGAGATTTTGGAAAAACTGAAAGAGAACTCCTGGAGAAGTCCTTTTTATGACAGGAAAGAAGGGCGGGTGGAAGGACTGGATTGGCTTCCCATCGATCCGGAGGCATTGAAGCGGGTACTGGATGACATGGTTGACGCTTGCGGCTGCCATCTGTTATTCCACACCGTGTTAATCGGATGCAGCCAGGAAAACGGCCGGATCCGCAGCTTAACCATCCACAACAAATCCGGCCTTCAGATAGTAAAGGCCCATACCTTCATTGACTGTACGGGAGACGGAGATCTGGCTGCCTTGTCTGGCTGTAAGGCGGAGGTTGGAGATGAGAAAGGGCAGGTCCAGGCTGGAACCTTATGTTTTACAGTGGCTAATTTTGATACAGAGCGGTTTCTGGAATACGCCGCAGCTACAGGGGAAAACGGCAATCTGATGAATGCGGTCCGCAAGGCAAAGGAGCACGGGGCGTTTCCGGAGGGAGAGACAAAGGTGGCTGGAATCGCCCTGGCCTCTCCCGGAACCGCGTCCTTTAATTTCGGTCATGTGTATGATCTGGATCCCCTGGACGCATCATCTATGACCCAGGCTCAGGTGAAGGCCAGACGGCAGCTGCCAAGACTGATGGAATTCATAAGAAACTATGTCCCTGGCGGAGAGCATGGGGTATTGGTTTCCAGCGGTCCAGATATGGGGGTGAGGGAGTCAAGGAGAATTCGGGGAAAATACTATATGACCATCCAGGATTATGTGAGACGGGCAGATTTTCCAGATGCTATTGGTTATTATTCCTATCCCATAGACATTCATGGAGCAGCAGGAACGGATGAAAATTTGGAGCGGCAGTATCGGGACACCGCGTACCGGCCAGGAGAATCTTACGGGATACCATACCGGTGTCTGGTGCCGGAGGGTATGTCAAATCTTTTGACAGCTGGGAGGATCGTAAGCTGCGACCGGCAGGTTCAGGCATCCCTTCGGGTCATGCCCGCATGTTTTCTCACCGGCCAGGCTGCGGGAACCGCGGCGGCCATGGCGGTGGCAAAACAAACCAATGCTGGCGATGTGGAACCTGCTGCCCTGAGGAAACAGCTTAAGAGCCAGGGGTGTTACTTAAGATAGGAGGATAGGGATGGTTGATAGGGATGGTTGTCAAAAATGGAGGAAATGGCGTGATTGAATTTGGAGTGGAGTTCCACAATGTGGATCATCTTGAGAAGGTTCCCGGCATGGAAGGCTGGAGGCTGGAGCGGTTTCCCAAGCAGATGAAGGAGGAATTGGGAATTCCAGGGAATCACAATGGCCGGTTTCGGTCAAAGTTTGTCCAGGGATGTGAGATCCGGTTTGTGACAGATGCCAGCTTTTTTGAGATTGGGCTGTCCGCAGCCTGGCGGGATCAGGAGATAACGGTCTACTATGGCGATATGATGCATTCCCGGCATGTCCTGCCTGTCGGAGCCTGTACGGTGCTTCATATCGATTACCCGGAGGCCTTTCAACAGGTGGATGCCAGCCAGATTCCAAGAGGCAGGTTTGCCCCCTGTGTGTGGAGAATTCAGTTTGGAAATGGGGGATATGGGTATTTTCATTATCTGGATACCTATGGTAAGAAGGTAAGGCCGCCCAAAAAAGAGGAGAAGCCTTCTGTGACCTGGGCTGCCTACGGCTCTTCCATCACCTGCGGCTATGTGTCCAATCTATATGGCAACAGCTATGTGGAACAGGCGGCCATAAGCCTTGGATACGATGTGCTTAACAAAGGGCTGTCCGGTTCCTGTATGGGAGAAGGGATCATGGCAGAGTATCTGGCTTTCCTTCCTGTGGATGTTCTTTCTCTGGAATTAGGGGTGAATATGCTGTCATTTCTGGAGCCGGACACATTTTCAAACAGGGTAAGCCATATGATAAAAACCTTGACAAGAAACAGCCCCGCCAAACAAATTTTTGTGATTGATATGTTTGGCAACCGGGGAAAGATTTTGACAGATCATGGGGATCGGCGGTATCGGAACTATCAGGCATTTCGAAGAATCGTGAAAGAGCAGGCAGCCCAATGGGGGGATGAGCGTATGGTATACCTGGATGGAGAGTGTATATTAAAGAGCTTAACATGGCTTAGCACGGACCTTCTGCATCCGTCGGATATGGGGCATATCCGGATGGGAAGGGAATTGGCGGCGCTTATGGAGGGCGGTGCAGCAAAAAAATTGGAAATCTTTGAAAAAATCAGTTGACGAATGGCGATTTTATGTTATAATTACTGCAGTGCTATAAAATACCCAAACAGTTGTATTATGCACAAGTACACAACTGGAGGGAGGTTAGGTGTGAGCTATGTCAAACGTGATCGTTAAGGATAATGAATCATTGGACAGCGCTTTACGCAGATTCAAAAGAAACTGCGCAAAGGCTGGTATTCAGCAGGAGATTCGTAAGAGAGAGCATTACGAGAAGCCAAGCGTAAGACGCAAAAAAAAGTCTGAAGCTGCAAGAAAGCGCAAGTACAACTAATTTTAAGAAGTTCGGAGAGTCCTTAGTCGGAAGATTAAGGACTTTTTTCTGTCCAAAAAGCATAGATTTACTATAACTAAATTCAGCCGGAGGCCGGAATTATGCTAAAACATGTCAAAGATCAGACAGCCTCTGCCTTAGGCATTCCCATGGATGTCGTACCGGGGGAGCCTATGGTTACCATAACGGGGCGGCAGAAGGTCTATATTGAGAATTATCACCGGATCGTCAGCTTTCAGGAGGAAGAGATCAAGCTTCAGGCCAAAACATGCCGGATTCTGGTTCAGGGAAAGGGGCTTCGGATCGAATATTACACCAAGGACGATATGATGATCCAAGGACAGATTGGCTGTGTTGCCATAGAATCTTAGCTGGAGGAGTTGATTACATTGCTTCGGACCGTAAACCACTGGAGGGCAGGTTCTCTTAAGATCCGGGTCTCCGGTTTTTTTTCAGAACGATTTTTAAATATCTGCAGCGCCAACCGGATTGAGATCTGGGATCTGGAACCGGTAAAGGGCGGGTTTCTGTGCCATATTACCCTTCCAGCCTTTAAGACCCTTCGGCCGTTGGCCAGAAAAGCAAAGGTGCGCATCCGGATCCTTGAGCGGAAGGGGTTCCCCTTTTTTTTACAGAGAAACAAAAAACGGACAGGGCTTTTTCTGGGAATCCTATCCTTCTTTCTCCTTTTGTACATCCTGTCTTTATTTGTGTGGAACATTTCTTTTGAAGGAAACCACCGCTATACGCGGGAGACGCTTCTTGGGTATCTGGAGGCCCAAGGGATCCGCTACGGTATGAGAAAAGACGGCATTTCCTGCGACCAGCTGGAAGAAAACCTTCGAAACCGCTTTCCAGAGATCACCTGGGTGTCCGCCCGGGTATCCGGAACCCGGCTTTTGATCAAAATCAAAGAAAACCAGGTGCTTTTTTCCGTGCCTGTGAAAGATGAAACGCCCTGTGACCTGGTAGCAGAAAAACCAGCAACCATTACCCATATGATCGTGAGACAAGGTAAGGCCCAGGCGGCTATCGGAGATACGGTGGAGGCAGGGCAAGTGCTGGTGGCCTCCCGGATTCCCATCATGAATGACAGTGGGGATGTGGTCCGCAACGCCTACGTCCATGCTGACGCAGACATCTATGGGGCTACGTCCTACTCCTATGAGGAAACGCTGCCAAAGATTCACAAAACCACTGTTAAGACCGGAAAAAAGCGTCTGGGAGGAGGCCTGCAGATAGGGCCTTACCGGTGGATGTTTCTGTTTCCCTCATGGGGGGAGAACCCGTGGAGCTATGTGTCAGAGACTACCCAGCTGTGCCTTCTGGATGATTTTTACCTGCCGGTTTATCTGGAAAAGATTGAGGGGGAGGAATACATTTCCTATGAACGTCCATACACCAGCCAGGAGGTGCAGCAGGCGGCAAACCAAGTGGAAGAACATTATCTAAAAAATTTATTAGAAAAGGGGGTACAAATTATTGAAAATAATGTTAAAATACAAGAGAATGAATCTTTTTATACCATACAGGGCCAGGTGGCTGCCCAGGAGATGATCGCCGCAGAGCAGCCGATAACGGATATGGAACAGCCTGTCCCCGTGGATTCCAAGGACGATGAGGAGACGAATAAGGCAAGATGAGCGTGATTGAGACAATGGTTGATATCCCTGCAGAACATGAAAAAAATGTCTGCGGGCAGTTTGACGAGTATATCAAGAAAATAGAACGGACGTTTCATGTCACCATGGTATCCAGAGACGGATGCTTAAAGGTCATCGGACCGGAGGAGATGACAGGTAAGGCCAAAAGCGTGTTTCACAATCTGATTGAACTGTCAAAGAGAGGGAATGTGATCACTCAGCAGAATGTGGATTATGCCATCGCCCTGTCCTTCTCGGAAAATGACAGCCAGATCCTTGCCATTGACCAGGATATCATCTGCAGGACAGTAAGCGGAAAACCGGTGAAGCCAAAGACTCTGGGACAGAAGGCCTATGTGGACGCTATCCGCAAGAAGATGGTGGTGTTTGGCATCGGCCCGGCCGGAACTGGCAAGACATATCTGGCTATGGCTATGGGAATACAGGCTTTTAAAGACGGCCAGGTAGGCAGGATCATTTTAACCAGGCCTGCCATCGAGGCAGGGGAGAAGCTGGGGTTCCTGCCAGGAGACTTACAGAGCAAGATCGATCCCTATCTGCGGCCTCTCTACGATGCCCTCCATCAGATTATGGGAGCGGAAAGCTATATGCACAACGCGGAAAAAGGGCTGATCGAGGTGGCGCCTCTGGCCTATATGAGAGGACGGACACTGGACAATGCCTTTATCATCCTGGATGAGGCCCAGAATACCACGCCGGCACAGATGAAGATGTTTTTAACCAGGATCGGTTTTGGCTCCAAAGTGATCATAACAGGCGACCAGACCCAGAAGGATTTGCCGGGAGGAAGCACTTCCGGGCTGGATGTGGCCGTGAAGGTGCTTAAGAAGATTGAGGATATTGGATTCTGCTACTTAACCAGCAGCGATGTGGTTCGGCACCCACTGGTGCAACAGATCGTACAAGCCTATGACGACTACGAGAAGAAAAGCCAGAAAGGCCTGACGGAAGCCAGGAAGGCTGAGAAAGCCAATGGCAAGGGAGCGCAGGCTTTTTCAGACGGCAAAGGACGTAAGAAACGACGGCTTCGGAGACAGCGTTCTATCTAAAGGTTCAACTAAGAGACAAAGGAGACGTTAGATGACCATTCATATCGAATATGAGGCAGAGAAGAAATTGGATCTTCCATGGGAGAAGATCCTGCGTGAGATGATTGCAGGGACGCTGGAGTATGAGAATTGCCCTTACGAGGCGGAGGTAACCGTGGTTTTGACCGATAATGAAGGCATCCAACAGGTGAATAAGGAGTTCCGGGATATCGACAATCCTACGGATGTGCTTTCCTTTCCGATGCTGGAATATGACGCCCCATCGGATTTTCAGGATGTGGAGGAAAGCTTTGCCGACTGCTTTAATCCGGAGACCGGGGAACTGATGCTGGGGGATATTATGATATCTGTGGATAAGGTGGAAGAACAGGCCAATGCATACGGGCATTCCATGGAACGAGAACTTGCATTTTTAACGGCCCACAGCATGCTCCATTTGTGTGGATATGACCACATGGAGGAAGAGGAGCGGATGGTGATGGAAGAGAAACAGCGGCGGATTCTGGAACACATGGGGTATCGCCGTGACTGAGATATGCGGCAGCCATCACAATATGGATTGGTATCAGGACTCTATAGATTTCGGCAACTGCCAGCAGTTCTGACCGTTCTGGCGCGATAATACATGGCAGAATTTGGCGCATACAGTACCAAAACGGTACGTGACAGCGGTGAATACAAGACAAAAAGGTGGAGATGCTTATGAAAAAGAAGGAGACAGCATGGGCGGCTGTTTTGCTGGCTATGATGGTCATGACGGTACTGTTGGCAGGCTGCGGGAAAAAGTCGGAGGAAGCTATGGCTACGGAAAGTTCTCCGGTGAGAATTGTCATTGAGACACCACAGGATGAGTCCGAAACCCAGGAGACCGAGGAAGAGACCGAAACGGAAGAAGAGACCGAGGAAGAACCGGAGGAGAGGGTTGCCGTTGATGGTAAGATCAGAAGCTATCTAACCGGGGAGATGGTGGACGTGGAAAAGGGAGACCGCAGGCCCTTAGCTGTAATGATGAGCAATGACAAGGCGGCCCTTCCCCAGTACGGCATCAACCGTGCCGGTGTGGTTTACGAGGCTCCGGTGGAGGGCGGCATGAACCGCTACATGGCAATCATAGAGGATTACGATGACCTGGACAGGATCGGATCTGTTAGAAGCTGCCGGACTTACTATACCTTTTTCGCCAGGGAATTTGATGCCATCTATGCTCATTTCGGACAGAGTACGTTTGCCCGTCCCTATCTGGACAATGTGGATAATATAAACGGAATCGAAGGGGTGGGAAGCGTGGCCTTTTATCGAAGCAGCGACCGAAAAGCCCCCCACAATGCATATACCAGTTTTGAGAAGCTTCATAAGGCCATAGAAAAGCTGGGATATTCCCAGGAGTATTCACCGGATTATGACGGCCATTACCGCTTTGCGAAAGACGGAGAGTCTATTGTTCTTGAAAACTCTCTGGATGCGCGCCGGGTAGTTCCCGGATATTCTTTGAACAACCCGTATTTTGTGTATTCAGAGGAAGAAGGGCTGTATCACCGGTATCAGTACGGAGCCGAACACGAAGGCTCCGAAGGTCCCATTGCCGTGAAAAACCTGATCTTACAGTATTGTTCCACCGGGCATTATGCCACCACAGAATATTTGAATATTGATGTACATACCAGCCAATATGGGTACTATATTACCAATGGCCGGGCAATTCCTTTAAGCTGGGAAAAGGACGGACAGTTTGGCGTAACCCATTATTATAACGTGGACAAGGAAGAAATCACGTTGAACCAGGGAAAGACCTGGATCTGCATCATCCCCACCAGTGATTTCGACAAGACGGAGATCTATGGACAAGACGACTAGAGTAAAGCAGACCAGAAGTAAATATTCGGGGCCGGGGAACCGGTTCTCCCATGTACAGCGGACTGGGCAGACCACATCGGCGGACGCAGGCTTTGGCTCTATGCTGGCAGCAGAGCGGGAGCAGATGTTGGCTCGTGGAGGAAGGCAGAAAGACCAATGGGAAGGACGGGGCCTGTATGGCTCCCAAAATCCTATGCCCCAGGCCGGAAGCGGAAACCGCCAGCCGTCGCCAGGCAGTCTGCCTGGCCATCAGGGAGCGTCCGCTGCTTCAGGCAATCCAGCTGGCCGTCAGGGAGTGTCCGCTGCTTCAGGCAATCCAGCTGGCCATCAGGGAGCATCCGCCGGTTCAGGCAATCCAGCTGGCCGTCAGGGAGCACCTACTGGTTCAGGCAATCCAGTCGGCCGCCAGGGGATGGCTGCAGGTTACGGGGCCTTCAGACAGACTGCCCCTCAGCCTTCTGGATCTTCCAGGTTATCCAGGCACATGGATAGCAGGCAGTCTCCTCCAGGGGCTATGGGCTCCGGCATGCCGATGGAACAACAAAGCCAAAGGCAGCCCTCGCCGGAACGGCTGGGCAGCAGGCAGCAGGCAGCCCAACCAGTACAGCGCCGCCAATCGTTTCCAGATGTTTCTGGCCGCCAGACCTCTGTCCAGGCCGGGAGCCGGCGGATACCGGAATCAGGCAGGCCGCCTGCCAGAAAAAAGACGGGGCCCAATTTTATCGTCCAGGGGAGTATTCTTGCCGTGGCAGGGATTATTGTCCGTCTTATTGGAATGTTTTACCGGATCCCCCTGGCCAATTACATCGGTGACGAGGGGAATGGATATTACAGCGCGGCTTACAATATTTATTCCATCCTGTTAATCTTATCTTCTTACAGTATGCCGGTGGCAGTATCCAAGATGGTGTCTGCCAGGCTGGCCAAAAAACAGAATCGCAATGCATTGAGAATCCTGAAAGCAGCATTATTTTATGCCACCATTGCTGGCGGCCTTGGATTCTGCGCGCTGTGGTTCGGGGCAGATTTTTTTGCTGCCAGGATCATCAAGATGCCGTTTAGCGCCTATGCCCTTCGGGTTTTGGCTCCTACTATATGGATCATGGCTTATCTAGGTGTCTTGCGAGGTTTTTTCCAGGGACATGCCACTATGGTTCCCACAGCGGTCTCTCAGGTTTTTGAGCAGATTGTCAATGCGGTGGTCAGCCTTCTGGCGGCCAAGACGCTGTTTGATATCGGCGCAGAGTCCAATCTGGTGTATCATTCCACAGAATACTCCTATGCTTTCGGTGCGGCGGGAGGGGCACTGGGAACCGGGGCCGGGGCACTGACTGCGCTTTTGATGTTTGTTGGGTTTCTGTTCCTCTATCTGCCTTCCATAAGGAGGAAAGCCAGAAGGGAGCCGCCAGGCCACATAGAAAGCTATGGGACGATCACAGGGATTCTTGTTTTTACTGTGGTGCCCATTATCATAAGCAGTACCCTTTACAACAGCAGCACAGTAATCGACAACACCTTATTCGGACAGGTGATGTCCTGGCTTGGAAAAGAGGATGAGATTGCCTCCCAGTGGGGCGTTTACTCCGGAAAATATCACCTGTTATTTAACATTCCTGTGGCTGTGGCCAACTCCCTTTCCTCGTCGTTGATCCCATCCCTGTCCAAAGCCGTGGCGGAGAGAAACCGGAGACAGACTTTGGAAAAAATCTCCAGCGCAATCCGGTTTTCCATGATCATTGCCATTCCCTCCGCTGTAGGGCTTACGGTATTGGCTGCGCCTGTGTGTAATCTTCTGTTCTCAGGAGGGGACAATGAGATGCTGATCCGTATGACGCTGCTTGGATCATCGGCAGTGGTGGTGTACTCCCTCTCCACAGTAACCAACGCTGTGCTTCAGGGAATCAACCGGATGAAAGTGCCCATTCAGAATGCAGCCATCTCCATGGTGCTTCATGGAATCATCCTCTATGTGATGCTTCGGGTGTTTAGGCTGGGGATCTATGGCGTATTGTATTCCAATATTTTATTTGCCCTTTTCATCTGTATCTTAAATGCAAGGGCGATTTCCAGATATAAGCGGTACCGGCAGGAGATTGTAAAGACTTTTCTGATTCCCCTTGCCTGTTCTGCGGTGATGGGGGCCAGTGCCTATGGAACCTACCGGCTCTGCGCTTTAAAGCTGGGAAATCTGGTCAGTACCCTGGTTTCCATCCTCATTGCAGTGATGGTCTACTTTGTGCTATTAATCAAATGGAGGGGAATCGATGCAGTGGAAATGAAGCATTTTCCCGGAGGAACCAGGCTTTTGGCTGTGGCAAGGAAACTTCATCTCATGTAGATGACTTGATAAATTTGTGATTAAAAATGGAAAAATAGGCAGATACTATACTGTACCGCCAGGCAGAATGTGGAACCCTGGAGTACAGCATACAACATAAGGAGGTATATCCTATGAAAAAATATGGTATCTGCCTATTCCTGTTTCTTGTCATGGCCATTGCTTGCTTGACAGCCGGATATTTTGCTACAAGAACACAGGTACAGAAAGAAAGTGCTATTTCCAATACAACCTATGAGACCGAAACCGTGACGGAAAATCGGGTGGTAATCAACCAAAAGAAAGTGGAGCCTATCGCGCAGACAGCGCCCCTTGAGCAGTTTTACCTGGTATCTGAGACTGGATTTTTGCTGGTATTTTCACAGGATCAATCCACGATCTGCCTGTACACCCATATTCCCATCACGGATTTTCCGGAAAAAGAGCAGGAACGGCTGCGGGAAGGGATCTGGTTTCCCTCTATGATGGAAGTATTCCAGTACCTGGAGTCATATACCAGTTAATCTGTGGAAAAGGAATTGATGTGAAATCGTTTAAGAAAGGGCAATACATGACAAAGCGGATTATCGTTATCGGCGGCGGTGCCTCCGGAATGATGGCGGCCATTCAGGCAGCCAGAAAGGGTGCCGACGTAATCATTCTGGAACACCTAGACCGGGTGGGAAAGAAGCTGTTGTCTACAGGCAACGGCAGATGCAATCTGACCAATCTGCATCAGACACGAAGGTGCTACCGGTGCAGCCAGGAAGGTTTTGTCTCAAAGGTTTTAGACTGCTTTTGTGTGGATGACACAATCCAGTTTTTCAGAGAACTGGGCATTCTTACAAAAGAGCGAAACGGATATATCTAACCCAACTCCGACCAGGCTTCCTCGGTTCTGGATGTGCTGCGCATGGAATTGGACCATCAAAATATCCAGGTTCTTCTGGGCTGCCAGGTGGCATCTGTCAGGGCGAAGGATCATTTCTATGTAAAGACCAACCAGGGAACCATCACCGGGGATGCGTTGATCCTTGCCGCCGGTTCCAGGGCTGCACCAGGCACAGGTTCTGACGGAAGCGGCTATGACCTGGCCAGAGCCTTTGGACATAGGATTGTGACCCCGTTGCCTGCCCTGGTACAGCTTCGATGCAAGGAACGGCACTACAAGCAGTTGGCTGGAATCCGGACGGAGGCCAGGGTGGAGGTGATGGCCAGAGAAAGAAGCCAGGCAGAAAAGAATGGAAACGACAACTGGAAGATTCTGGCTCAGGATCAGGGGGAACTGCAGCTGACAGACTATGGGTTGTCTGGAATCCCTGTCTTTCAGGTCAGCCGCTATGCTGCCATCTCCTTACATAAAGGGAATGCCGTGAAGGTTCGGATTGACTTTCTGCCTCAGATGACATGGGAGGAAGCAGATGCCATGCTTGATGAACGCCGCAACGCAATGGGGTACAAGACATGGGAGCAGTGGATCATCGGGCTTCTCAATAAAAAACTGGGACTTGTGCTGTTGAAACTGGAAGGCATTGATCCAGGCCAGACAGTCTTTTGCAGTTTAGAAAGACAGCATAAGGCCTGATTAAAGCAGATAAAGGGCTATGAGACAGAGGTGGCTGCAGTCAACCCCTTTGAACAGGCCCAGGTGTGTTGCGGCGGTGTGGACACAGTGGAAGTCTGCCCAATGACCATGGAATCCAAGAAGGTCCCAGGGCTTTACTTTGCCGGGGAGATCCTGGATGTGGATGGGATCTGTGGAGGCTATAACCTGCAGTGGGCCTGGTCCAGCGGAACTGTGGCAGGCAGATGCGCTGCTTTAGGCCACCCATCGTTTCAGCAATGAGTCCGCCCACTATGGAAACCAGAAAGGAACCTATCATGATTCGAATCCATCAGTTAAAGCTGCCTGTCACCCACAGTAAGGATGAGATCCCTGCCAGAATAGCCAGGACCCTTAAGATATCGCCGGACCGTATTCGTTCCTGGAACATCGTAAAGCAATCCGTAGATGCCAGGAAAAAGGATTCCATTGGATTCATCTACACTGTGGATGTGGAGACAGAAAACCAGAGACAGGTGATGAAAAAGATAAAAAGCCCCCAGATTATGGCGATAAATGAGACCGGGTATGTGTTCCCGGACAGAGGATGCCTCCCTCTTTCCCTTCCTCCGGTGATTGTCGGCAGCGGACCGGCCGGACTGTTCTGCGGCCTTATGCTGGCACAGGCAGGGTACCGGCCCCTTATCTTGGAGAGAGGCGAGGATGTGGATGCCAGGCAGGAGAAGGTAACCCGGTTCTGGCTGGAAGGGATTTTGGATGAACAATCTAATGTGCAGTTTGGGGAAGGGGGAGCCGGTACCTTTTCCGATGGAAAACTAAATACCTTGGTGAAAGACCCATATAACCGCAACCGGAAGGTTCTGGAAACATTGGTGGAACATGGGGCGGATCCGGAGATCTTGTACATAAACAAACCCCATATCGGGACTGATGTGCTAAGCCGGATCGTGAAAAACATCCGGAACCATATCACGCATCTGGGAGGAAGGGTGATATTCAATGCCCAGGTCACTGACCTGGACATCCAAGGGTGCCGTCTGAATGCAGTTATAGTAAACGGAGAACGCCGGATTTCAACCAATGTCTTGGTTCTGGCCATAGGCCACAGCGCCAGGGACACCTTTTCCATGCTTTTTGCACGTCATGTCCCCATGAAGCAGAAGCCTTTTGCCGTAGGCCTTCGCATCCAGCATCCCCAGGCTATGATCAATGCGTCCCAGTATGGCCCCAACGCAGAATGTGCAGGAAGGCATCTGTGGGATATTCTGGGGCAGGCGTCCTATAAAGTCACCTGGCAGACCAGCCAGAACCGCGGAGTCTATTCCTTCTGCATGTGTCCCGGCGGATATGTGGTCAACGCCTCCTCCGAGCCGGGAAGGTTGGCAGTCAACGGCATGAGCAATCATGACAGAGCCGGCCAAAACGCCAACAGCGCATTGATTGTAACTGTGACTCCAGAAGATTTTCCAGGTGACTTTCCTCTGGCCGGGGTGGAGTACCAGCGGAACTTGGAGGGCCTGGCTTACAAGTACGGGCAGGGGAAGATTCCGGTTCAGCTCTATGGTGATTTCAAGCTGGGACGTGACAGCCACACCTGGGGAGACATAGCGCCGGAATTTAAGGGCGGCACCCAGTTTGCCAACCTGCGGGAGATGATGCCAGACTATCTGTCCCAATCCATCATTCAAGGCGTAGAACAATTTGAACACAAGATCCGCGGCTTTTCCAGGTATGACAGCATCCTGGCCGGAGTGGAGAGCCGAACCTCCTCGCCAGTAAAAATTATCCGGGATGAGCAGTTTGAAAGCCAGATTGGCGGGCTCTATCCCTGCGGTGAAGGAGCCGGTTATGCAGGAGGGATCACCTCAGCGGCTATGGACGGAATCAAGGTAGCCGAAGCCATTGCACGCCGGTACAGCATGCCCACATAGGGTGCCATTTTCCCTTCTTGAATGGAGCCAGATTGATGGATACCATTCCAATTCATTTCGTTATGGCGACTAGTGTTGTGGCCACTAGCGGATCTCCCAAGATTTTCTCAATCAATAAGTCTTTAACTAAGGAAACATTGTTTTAACAATCCGTCCACTCAGCTTAAGACGTTCCTTCGGGAATGGTAAAACTTTACAAACCATGCTCCCTGATATATAATTGATCTTAATATTACGATAATTATGGAGAAGACAAACCCACTATGGAGACATCAGAGCGAAGCAACTTAAAAACAAAACAACGCATTGTCATAAAGATCGGTTCCTCTTCCTTAACTCATCAGGAGACCGGTGATTTAAACTTTCTAAAAATAGAGCGGCTTGTCCGGATCATCAGCGACCTGAAAGGAAGCGGAAAGGAGGTTGTCCTGGTATCTTCCGGTGCCATCGCAGCCGGCCGGCAGGCTCTTCATTTTAAGGGAAAGCCGGAACGCTTATCCCAGAAACAGGCCTTTGCCGCCGTAGGCCAGGCTAAGCTTATGATGGTATATCAGAAACTGTTTGCCGAGTATAACCAGACAGCCGCCCAGGTTCTTTTGACGAAAGATACCATGGTCAATGATGCTTCCAGATACAATGCCCAGAATACCTTTGATGAGCTTTTAAAACTGGGAACAGTTCCCATCGTCAATGAAAATGACACCGTGTCCACATCAGAGATCCCCCTGGTGGACAATTTCGGCGATAATGACCGGCTGTCCGCCATTGTGGCTGCACTGATCGGGGCAGATCTTCTGATTCTTCTGTCCGATATCGACGGCTTATACTCGGATGATCCCAGAACCAATCACAATGCATCCTTTATCGGCCTGGTGCGGGAGATCACTCCCCAGCTTCTTTCTATGGGAAAGGAAACTTCCGGCAGCAGCGTGGGAACCGGCGGCATGGCTGCCAAGCTGGCGGCTGCCAGGATCGCCACAGACAGCGGTTCCGACATGGTGATCGCCAATGCAAAGGACGTGGAGGTCATATACCGGATCACGGAAGGGGAAGAAGCCGGAACGCTGTTTATGGCCCACAAGAACCTGGATTTTGATTTGATGCATTACCTGAATAATGAATATTAAAGATAAATGGGACTGGAAATTGCCGGAAAGGAATGGACCAATATGATCACACAGGAGATGATTGACAGGATCAATACGTTATACCACAAATCCCAATCCGTCGGGTTAAGCGACCAGGAAAAGGAAGAACAAAAAACTTTAAGGAAAGCATACATTGAAGCCATCCGGACCAATATGAGATCCAATCTGGATCATATTTCTATTCAGGAGGTGGATGGGAGTATCACCGATTTGGGGAAAAAATACGGAAAAAAGGAGACACGATAGATGCTTAACACCATTGGGATGCAAGCCAGACAGGCATCAGCTGTCTTAAACACCCTCGGCTCTTCACAGAAAAACCAGGGGTTATATAAAGCGGCAGAGGCAATCACAGACAGGGCAGGGGAGATTCTTCGTGCCAATGAAAAAGACAGGAAGGCAGCCGAAGAAAAAGGGATGCATCCAGGACTTTTGGACCGGCTGATGTTAAACGATGCCCGGCTTCAGGCTATGGCCGACGGACTTCGGGCAGTGGCGGCCCTGGAGGATCCCGTCGGGGAGGTGCTTTCCATGAAGCCAAGGCCCAACGGGCTTTTGATCGGCCAGAAGCGGGTTCCCATCGGCGTGATCGGTATGATCTATGAGGCCCGCCCCAATGTGACCGCCGATGCCTTCGGCCTCTGTTTTAAGGCAGGGAATGCCGTGATCTTAAAGGGCGGAAAGGATGCCCTGGAATCCAACAAAGCCATTGTCTCTGCCATTCAGGCCGGTCTAAAATCCGCCGGTCTTCCGGTCTTTAGCGTTCAGCTGATAGAAGATACAGACCGGGAGACTACAAAGGCTCTGATGCGGATGAACCAATATGTGGATGTGCTGATTCCAAGGGGAGGTGCTGGCCTGATTCGGTCAGTGGTGGAGAACAGTACCATTCCGGTTATCGAGACCGGCACAGGCAACTGCCATATCTTTGTGGATCGATCCGCAGACTTCTCCATGGCCTTAGACATCATTTTCAATGCCAAGACCCAGCGGATCGGGGTGTGCAATGCCTGTGAATCCCTGGTGGTCCATCGGGCCATTGCCCAGGAATTCCTCCCCCTGTTACAGAGACGGCTGGAGGAAAAACAGGTGGAGGTTCGGGCAGATGAGGAAGCCTGCCGGATTGTCCCGGAATTTCTGCCGGCTTCGGAGGAGGACTGGGGCAAGGAGTATCTGGATTATAAAGTGTCCTTAAAGCTGGTGGGCTCGGTGGAGGAAGCGATTGCACATATCAATACCTACAATACCAAGCACTCGGAGGCCATCATCACCTCTGATTATGCCAATGCCCAGATCTTTTTAGACCAAGTAGATGCAGCGGCGGTCTATGTCAATGCATCCACCCGGTTTACAGACGGCTTTGAATTTGGGTTCGGCGGGGAGATCGGCATCAGTACCCAGAAGCTTCATGCCAGAGGCCCTATGGGCTTAAAAGAACTGACAACCACCAAATACATCATCTATGGCAACGGGCAGGTGCGCCCATGACCTATTATTTAGCCCCCATGGAAGGGGTGACCGGAAGGGTTTTCAGGAATGCTTACCATGCCTGTTTTCCTCCCATGGACAAATATTTTGCGCCGTTTATCACCCCCAACGACAATGGCCGTTTAAGCCCCAGGGATCACAGGGAGTTGGACAGAAAGAACAATCCAGGCCTTTTTTTGGTTCCTCAGATTCTAACCAACCATGGGGAGGGTTTTATCCGTACAGCCAGATATTTAAAAGACATGGGGTTTACAGAGGTGAACCTGAATCTGGGGTGTCCTTCCGGCACTGTGGTGTCCAAAGGGAGAGGTTCTGGGTTTCTGGCTTATCCGGAAGAGCTGGATCGGTTTCTGGATGAGATTTTTTCCGGTACAGACATGGAGATTTCCGTGAAGACGCGGGTAGGCAAAGAAAGAGAGGAGGAGTTTGGCCCTCTTTTGGATATCTACAACCAATATCCCATAAAGGAATTGATCATTCACCCGCGAATTCGCAATGATTATTATAATTATAAGCCCCGGATTTCTGTTTTCCGGGAAGGTTTTTTACACAGCAGGAATCCAGTGTGCTATAATGGAGATATCTTCACCGCTCAGGATCAGGAAGGTCTGAAAGGGGCGTTTCCTGACCTTGACCGAGTCATGTTGGGGCGGGGAATCCTAAAAAACCCAGGACTTTTGGAGGAGATAAAACAGAAGCGGCCAGTGACTAAGGAGAAGCTTTTCGCATTTCATCAGAAACTGTATTCCGGATATCAGGAGGCGCTTCTTTCCTCCTCCGGAGAGCGGGTCGTGCTGTTTAAGATGAAGGAGCTATGGAGTTACATGATCACCTCATTTCCTGGCAGTAAGCGATGGGAGAAGAAGATCAAAAAAGCCCTGTCCTTACATGCGTATGAGGAAGCAGTGGCCGGTTTGTTTGAAGAGGCAGGTAACCAATAAGAACAACGAAGAGAAATTTTTATAAAAGGAGATACGTACGATATGCAGCTATATCCGGCAATTGATTTAAAGGGCGGAAAGTGTGTGCGCTTAACCCAGGGAGTATTTGACCGCCTGACGGTTTATTCAGATACGCCGGCAGAGATGGCGGCATTGTGGGAGGAGAAAGGGGCATCTTATCTTCATCTGGTTGATCTGGATGGAGCCCAGACAGGCAGATCTGTCAATGAGATGGTGATCCAAAGGATTATTGAACGGGTGTCTGTCCCGGTCCAGATCGGAGGCGGCATCCGTACGCTGGAGGCGGCGGAACGCTTCTTAAAACTGGGGGCAGCCCGGGTGATTGTAGG
>JAETTS010000724.1 GCA_021769025.1 Enterocloster bolteae | reverse complement strand
TTTAGGATCTGTTCCACAACAGCCCCCTAGAAGAGAAGCCCCGGCATGAGCCAAAGACATCATATGTTCAGCGAATTCTTCCGGCCCCATACTGTAGACAGCCTCTCCGGTTTCCATAATCTTAGGCATTCCGGCATTGGGTTTGGCAATGACAGGAATAGAGACGCGTTCATGGATGCCAGAGATTACAGCCTCCAACTGATCCGGTCCAACCGAGCAGTTGCAGCCTACAGCTGCAGCACCTACAGCTTCCAACGCTTCTACTGCATCATAGATATTTCCCCCGAAAAACAGGCTCCCGTCAGCTTCTATAGTCAAGCTGCAGAGAACAGGAAGATTACAGACTTCTGCGGCTGCATCCAGAATCACCATGGTTTCGTCTGCTGCCATCATGGTTTCTGCCACAAGTAAATCTACGCCGGCTTCCACCAGATAGCTAATCTGTTCTTTATAGGCTTCCAAAAGGGTATCATAGGGCATTTCGCCCATGGGCTCCATCAATTTCCCGGTAGTGCTGATATCACCGGCTACCAAAGCCTTTCCATCCGCAGCTTCCTTGGAAATGTGTACTAGTTCATGGTTGAAGTGCTTGGTCTCTTGAGCCAGATGATGGCTTCCAAGGCTGATGGGGTTAGCCAGGAAAGTAGGTGCATAAATCACATTTGAACCGGCTTTTATGTAAGCTTTCTGCAATCGAACCAAAGGCTCTGGGTGTTCTACAACCCACTGCTCTGTGCAGACCCCACGAGGCATTCCGGCTTTTAATAAATTGGAGCCTGTAGCACCGTCAAGAATCAGGGGACCTTGTGCCATCCGTTGTTGAAACTCTTGTTTTGTCATATGAATTCCTCGCTTTATGTGCTGGTCCGCAAAGAATAGATGCGGTTGCTTAAACATATGAATTAAATAGGATAATCTCTGTTTAGTATAATACAAGAGGAGTGGGAGCGCAAGGTATGAAAAGATGTTGTCAGAAAAAAAAGATTGTGTTAAAATGAATAACCGTAAGTAAGGTAAATGTTTGCGGCTGACAATACCGAAAGGTGTCAGGTGAGGAAAGTCCGGGCTCCATAGGGCAGGATGCCGGATAACGTCCGGTGGAGGCGACTCCAAGGAAAGTGCAACAGAAATGTACCGCCAGGTAACTGGTAAGGGTGGAAGGGCAGTGTAAGAGACGACCGCCCGTCTGGTAACAGACGGGGCACATGTAAACCCCATCCGGAGCAAGACCGAAATGAAACTTAAGCCGGCCCGGCTGTTTCAGGTGGGTTGCTTGATTCTGTTGGTGACAGCAGAGCTAGATAGATGAACATTCACGACATAACCCGGCTTATCGCCTTGCTTATTTAAAAAAATGGTATGCTTATTATATG
>JAETTS010000723.1 GCA_021769025.1 Enterocloster bolteae | reverse complement strand
CCATAAAAATTGCCAGCATCTGATAAGAAGGCCAAAAAAATCCTCGGATCATCACCCGGAGCCCTGTAAGGTTCAGCGTCCATACCACCAGGGAACAGATAATGGTAAGAAGATAAGGTACGCACAGGATCCCTATATATTTAAGTACCTTGACCATACGATCCACATCCGGGATCACCAAAAAATACCCAAAGGCAATGAAAACAAAGGCGACGGCCGCCAGATAACAATACAAAAAATTGAATCCGGCAACCGTAAACCCGCCTGTATAGAGATAATACATAGGAATGCTGCATGCAAAATACGCACCGGTCATCAATATTCGTCCTATCTTCATAACGTATCGTACCTTTCCTACAGCAAATCGTTATTCCCTGGACAGAGCCTTCCTAAGCTCATCCAGCCGTTGATGAATTGGCGCTTCTTTCTCCTTCTTATCCGTAGAAGCTGCCTCTTCTGCAGAAACGGCCGCTTCCTGATACGCCGTGTCGGAGAAGGACGCTGTCTCTTCCTTCTCTTCCCAAGGCTTACTGTTTTCCAGGGCAGCCTGTATCAGTTCACGGATATGGCAATTTTTCTTCGTCCCGGCCTCTGCAATTCCAATGGAATACTCTATTTTGCACGTTTCGGTACCATTATATTCTGTTGCCACCTCTTTTAGCTGGGATGCATATGCCCTGGCCCTTCCTGCTGTCATATGCTCTGCAAAAATCAAGAAATGCCCAGCGCTGTTAAGACCCATAAACACTCCCTGCTCTCTCAGGAAAATACTCTGAATCATACGGACCAACTCAAGAATCATGTTGTCTGTAACCTTTCGGCCATATACCTGGTTCTTATCCCGCAGTCCCTCCACACGGATGGATATACATACAAACGCATCTGGAAGAGGACGCTTTCCATACTGGTTGATCCGCCTGTCACAAGCTGCACGGTTGGGAATATTGAGGGTACGGTCTATATACACGTAGTATTCAAAGATATCTGCAAGCCTTCCAAGCACGATGGCTCCCATACATCCGACGATTCCGAATACAAGTACCAACAGAACCACATATTTTTTAATGGAGATTCCTTCTTTTACTGCAATTCCAGCCACTAACTTGATATTTTTGGCACCGATATACTCATTGTATTCACTGTTGGTCACTTCCAGGATCTGATGAAGGGTATTGGCTTTTTCCGCCAGGCTGTCAATCATCTCCTGAGCCTTCTGTTGTATCTCAGGGCTGCTCTGCTGAACAATGGCTTCGATCTGTTCCGGATCTGCTTCTTCCGGTTGGGCTGCATCTGTGGTATCCTGTCCGGCAGCAACCTGCTGGTTTGCTTCCTGTCCATTCTCTCCCTCTGCGCTCAATGCCGCCACCGCTTCATCGAT
>JAETTS010000722.1 GCA_021769025.1 Enterocloster bolteae | reverse complement strand
TCCAGGGCGATATCCAGGGGCGGGGTGCGGTAGCCCTGGGGAACCTTTGTCTCCCGGAGGATATAGTACTTCCCGCTCTCCTCACCGGTGGTTTCGTCCTTATGGTAGTTGTCGCTGAAGTTAAAGGGGTCTGCCTGGGTGGTTTTCTCGTCGGGGTCTGGGGCACTGTCGCTAGGCAGGCGCTTTATGAAGTTCGCCTCACCGTTTTCATCGGTTGTAAGAACTGTCAGTGGGGTGGAGCCTCCGCCCGTCTTCTTCTCCTTAACATAAAAGATACCGTCCGGATTGGTTACGCCGTCTTTGTTGTCACAGGCGATGTAGCCCTTTTCCTTCATTTCCTCGGCACCCATTGCCTCAACCAGGGCGATTTCTGCGGGGTCGGTGACTTCCTCGGCGGGATACAGGGTGAATTCCACATCTTTCAGGGGCTGGCCGTCCCGATCTACCTTGCGGAGCTGCTGGTACAACAGGGGCTGGAGGTTAAAGCGCAGGGCCAAGCTGGAGTCGTAGTTGCCGCGCTCCAGGTAGAACATCTTCAGGGTGTGGATAGTGTTGCTGGCAAAGGTATCATCACGCCAGTTGGTTTCGTCTACCGCTCCGGCATCTTCAAAGCATTGGCGAAGTGTGGTTGTTGTAACCGGGCGGGGGCCGCCAGTTAAATCCGGATTATCGATATCATTCTGTATTTGTTCTTTTGTAGGGATACCGTTTGTGTTAAAAGAACGGCCTACTAAGACCTCACCTGTGGCAAAGTCTATTGTTCCATACAACTCGCTATGTGCACCGCCAATATCCAGTACCAAGACATCGTCAATAAAAACCCATACATCATCGTCTCCGGAAAACTGGAAGGTCATGGGCTGGGTTCCGTTTTCGCCCATTTGTATGGTGCCGTCCAAAGACTGCCGGAAGGTCAGTTCAACGGTCATGCCCATATAGTGGTTGATAATGTTGGCGTTATTCGCAATACCTGTATTGATATTCTCACCACTTGAAGGTTTTCCATCATCTATTAACTGGAAGACCTCTGTACCCTTATTGAACGGGAAAAAGTTTCCGATACTTGCATTTCCATCAGACCGGAAGGTTGCAGGGGCGTTGTAGAGGATAAAGTGGTTATTGTCTTCCTCTTCTACAAATTCTGCAAAGTTTTTCCGAATGTTGTAATAGTAGTAACCCTCTTCATCCAGTTGGAATAAGCCTTTTACATTGGTATATGTTTTTTTACCAGCATGATCTTTTTCCGGGTCAAAAAGGTAGTCCAAGGATTCAACCGCATCGGCACCATCTATGCTTTGGCCTGTTGCGGCTTCCCAACGATCTATAACATTATTACTAATATTAGGGTAATATCCATCCAGACTTCTGTAACTATAACCGT
>JAETTS010000721.1 GCA_021769025.1 Enterocloster bolteae | reverse complement strand
AATGATGGGCACATCTTCCCCGGTTTCCTTTCGGATTCTCCTTGCAACCTCCACACCATTCATATCTGGAATCAGCCAGTCAATGATATAGACGTGATAACTGTTGTTGCGTGTAACTGCCTGGCGGGTACGGAGAACCGCTTCTTTTCCAGATAACGTCCACTCGGCATGGAGGCCGATCTGTTGGAGCATATAGGACACACTGTCGCAGGTATTAAAATCATCATCCACCACCAAGGCCCGGCAATCTTTCAGTTCAGGAATGATCTGGGCTTCCTTTGACTCTGTATGGAGACGGAAGGGGAAGGAGACGATAAATTCGGTTCCCACGCCTTGCTTGCTTTTTACCTCGATGGAACCGTTCATCATGTCCACAATATTCTTGGTGATAGCCATCCCCAATCCAGTTCCCTGGATTCCGCTGATGGTGGAGTTCCGTTCCCTCTCGAACGGCTCAAAGATATGGGAGACAAACTCCTCACTCATGCCAATGCCTGTGTCCTTGATGTGGAATTCATAGTTGGCATAGCCTGGAGAATATCCTTTCTTCTCTGTGATCCGCACTGTGACGGTGCCACCGGCGCTTGTGTACTTGATGGAATTGCTTAACAAGTTTAAAAGAACCTGGTTCAGCCTTAGCTTATCGCAGTAGATCTCCTCATCCAGCACATCCACCACATCCACAAACAATTCCAGCTGCTTGGCATGGATATCCGCCTGTACAATGCTGTGGAGGCCATGAAGGATATCAGGCAGAAGGCATAACTCCTCATCCAGATGGATCTTTCCGCTTTCAATACGGCTCATGTCCAAGATATCATTGATCAGGCTTAACAGATGGTTGCCAGATGTGGTAATCTTCTTTAGGTATTCCTCCACCAGATCTTTCCGGTCAATGTGGGTCATGGCCAGGGAAGTAAAGCCTACAATGGCATTCATAGGCGTACGGATATCGTGGGACATATTGGAGAGAAAGACGCTCTTAGCCTTGCTGGCCCGTTCCGCCTGTAACAGCGCGTCCTGAAGGATGGTTCGTTTTTCCATCTCGTTGCGTGTCTCTTCATCTACGCTGCGGAAACCAAGAACAATACCCTGCTGGCTTTCCCAGGTGCCTGCCCGGACAGCCTTCATCTGATAGTATTTGACCTCCCCGTTTATGGAAGCGCGGTAATTGACATAGTAAATCTTTTTTTCGGCCAGTTCTGCAGCTAATGTATCCTGAGACACAGCCTGCCGCACCATATCCTGATCCTCTGGGTACACAAAGGTATCTATGTAACGCTCCATGCTTTCATGGAAAGAAAGGTCTTCTGTAAAGACAGAGCGGAAAATGGTGCTGTCGCTGTCCTCCAGACGGAGAGGGAATCCCCTTCCGGTATCA
>JAETTS010000720.1 GCA_021769025.1 Enterocloster bolteae | reverse complement strand
TTGACAAAACCACCTGTCCTGGCAGACTCCTCTATTGCAGATACCACACGCATTGCCTCATAAGACTCCTTTGCAGGCACAGGTGATGGACCATGGTCCTGTATTGCTTTTACAAAAGTACTGACCACTTGTGAAGACGGATTCTCCTGGCTTATATACCGTACCTTCTCGCCGGAATCCATGATTACCTCCAGTGCGCAGTCCTGACTGTACTGAACACGGAGCACCCCTTTCTGGCAATAGTAAACTGTCCCGTTTTCCATTGGTCCGTAATTAGAATAAGACAGGTTCAGGGTACCCATGACACCCGATCTGCTCTCCAGGACACAGACTGCATTATCATATACATCCACAAGCCTTCCCTCTGCATCACACTTGTCCCTGGTACCAGCGATGGCCCCAACCCTTATAAAAGGTTCTCCCAAAAGATAACCAAGTACATCACACTTATGAATCCCCAAATCAGTGATACACCCAAAACCTGAATTCCGTTTATTCAAGTACCAGGTGGATGTGGACCGGTTGATGCTGAAACGCTCCGGTCCGTCATGTGCCAGTGTACACCTAAAGGCAATGACTTTTCCCAATTGACCGCCCATTAAAATCTCCTTTGCCTTTCTATGGGCCAAGGTAAAACGCTGGTTATGGGCTGCCATGTAAAATGCCTTACTCTCCTGCTCAGCCTCCAGCACTTGACCGGCTTCCTTAAGGCTCATGCACATGGGCTTTTCACATAAAACATACTTGTCCCTCTTAAGAGCTTCCATGGAAATCCTTCCATGGCTGTCATTGGAAGTACAGATTACAACCCCGTCAATGGTTTCATCATCCAGCATTTCTTCATATTGGTCATAGACCTTACCCCCATACCGATTGGCCAGGGACCTGGCGTGTCCCGGCACATAATCGTAAAAACCTGCAAGTTCTGCATCCTTGCTTTCCGCAAGTTCTGGTACATGACGGATTTTTGCAATCTGCCCACAACCTATGATGCCAATCCTCGGACACCTATTCTGTTCCAATTTCCCTTCCTCCTTCTCCTATCTTTTTATAGTTACGCGCGTAACTAATGGTTAAAAAAATATATGTATATGATAAATGCATGCGGGTTACGCGTGTAACTAAAACTCATTTTATCATGTTCCACTAATTTGTCAAGCATTTTTCTTTTATTTCTCAATTATTAATCTTTTTTTATACAATACTATATTTAATAATGCAGTACTGGGTAAACCCACATAAAAACATCCATCTGCCTTTCACCCTGCAGATGGATATTTTCCTGCGCCCCTTATGAACAGGCATCTCCTGCCTCTGTGTATGACGGTATCCAGCCCCCCAGGGCCGCTGAAACCTTCTCAATAAAGAAATGGGAAATGCTC
>JAETTS010000719.1 GCA_021769025.1 Enterocloster bolteae | reverse complement strand
GTTGATGAACTTGTCGGCAAGGATGCAGATAAGACCGGACCAGGCAACACAGAAGACACCCAGCAGAATGCCGCGGGCACCGCCGGACACAAGGTTGCCTACGCTGATGCCGGCGCCCAGGGCAAAGGCAAAGAAGGGGATCAGGATTCCGCTGGCAGGGGCAAGGAATTTGGCGATATCGTCATCAAGATTCCCAAGGATCATGCCGATGAGAACAGGGAGAATGGCGGAAAGGAGGCTGGTAAAGGGGATATCCGCCATACCGGTAGCGCCAAAGGCAACCATTGTCAGGAAGGGTCCGTCATTGATGGAAAGAAGGGAATTGGCTGCCACATCCTCGGGCTCGCCGTATGTCCCTGCCAGGGACATATAAAGACCGCCGTTGGAGTTGGTGATCGCCGAAATGATGGCAAGGGAGGAGATGCCTAAAAATCCGGCAGGACCAAAGAAGTTGGCAATAAAAATGCCAAGGAGAGCGCCTGCCAGAAATTTGGAGATCAGCAGCACCGCGCCTCTCTTCAGGACTTCCCCTGCCTGCTTCAGGTTGATCTGGGCGCCAATGCAGAACATGGTGCAGGCGATAAAGGGACTGGCAGCAGCAGAACCCCAAAGGGAAGTGGTAAGCCCTCCCAAAGACAGGAAGGATGGAAACAGTGTGTTGACAAGGACACCCAGGAGGAGGGGGACCACCATCAGTCCGCCTGGAACTTTTTTGACTGTTTGCAAAATCTTCATTTGGATTCTCCTTTCTTAATGAGGCTCCGGGTTTGTACGGAACATCTATATTATAGAGATAAAGTTTATTCTTTTACATGCAAAATGCTATATCATTTGTTGCAAATAGAAACTGTTTTTGAACCGTCCAATACGGTAAGGAATTTTGTATTTCAAATAGAAACACTTCCCTGTCGATATTGCTGTTTTCATCTGCTACAATGGAATCAAAAAACAAAGTGTCTGTTGTTGGCAGGGCGGCTTGTTCCTTCTTGGAGATAAGACCGCTCTTGATGTCAATGATAGGGATGGGGGGAGAGCAAATGACGGAAATACCGGTTCGCATCCTGGGGATCGCGCCTTACGAAGGGATGAAATTAGCTATGGAACGGGTCGCGGAAACCTATTCCAATGTGTCTCTCGATACTTTTGTGGGAGATCTGGAAGAGGGCGCTGCCATCGTCCGGCAAAATCTGGACAGTACCTACGACTGCATCATCTCCCGGGGCGGAACAGCGGAGCTGATCCGAAAAATTACTGATATACCGGTCGTAGAGATCCATCTGTCGGTCTATGATATTTTACGGGCAATCCAACTGGCGGAAAACTATGCCAAGCATTATGCTGTGGTCGGTTTCCCCAATATCACCCAGTCAGCACACATTGTAA
>JAETTS010000718.1 GCA_021769025.1 Enterocloster bolteae | reverse complement strand
TCCTCCCGACATATCCATCAAATACCGATAAAACATATCTAACATCGTCCACTGGCTGCTGCAGTGCTTCTCAATCGCCGCCGCCATCTGCAGAGATACCTCATTCAAATACTGAGAACTTTCCGCATACATGGTCTGCTGCGCCATCCTTGCATAGAGAAAGAGCAGTCCTGCAACCATCATCGCAAGGACCACGCCCAATATATTCCTGCTTATTTTCCACACTCTGGGTTCACTCGCTCTTATTTTTCTCATGTTTACCCCAATGTTCCTCATTAGCTTATTTTACTTTGTTCACATACATAGTAATTCACTTAAGTATATCAAATAAGAATATAAATAGCAACAAAGGGAGAGCTTTATACAGTTCCTTGACAATGTCCCGTCCATTGTCATATGATTATAAGATGGTCCGCCAATCAAAGCATAAAATTGCTTCATAGGAAATACCTCTGATACAGCTCCATCCGAAAAAGGTTCATCTGTCCGCAGCACCTATAAGTTTTTTGATTTCCTCTTTTGTCATCTATCCTTCCCTCTCCCAAGACCCTTACCAGAATCTAGTCATCATCCTGTTTATCATTGACTTTGCCACATCCGGCTGTTCATGGCAATCCAGGATTTCTGTCAGAAGGTGCGAGACACCCTGACCGCCATTACGCGTCAGGTTCCCAGCACAGGATGCACAATACGTATAGACATGCTCATATCCTTCCTCTGCCACATTGCATGCCATACCTCTGGCCAGATCCGGTTCCTTTCCTCCTGCACAGCCTCCCAATCCACAGCACTGGGTCCCCTCTATAATTTGGGGGTTCTCCAGAAGGAATGGTGCCAGCCATGATACCCACTGCTGTTCTTTCCTGTCCGGACACGGCAGGAACAGACCTCCCTTCCCCTCTACCTTCTGCCCTATTCCAAGTTGTGATAATTTTTCATAAATACTAAGGACCTGTATTTCCAGCTTATCCTTCAGGAAATAATAACAATTGGGACAGAGCATAACGATTTCCTGTATATCTGCAGCACGAAGTCTCTCATTGAGCCGCCTGATTATCTTCCCTTCCTGTTCTTCCAGTCCAAGTTCCGACACCGGTTTGCCGCAACAGTCAAACAGCACCCCCATGTCTGCCTCATCCTTCAGTATTTTGATTAATTTCCTGGTAGTCTTCGGATAAAAGGACGGGAAATTGCATCCTGGAAACAGTACACTTCTGCCTGACATATGCCGCTCATTCCGAAAGATATAATTTTTCTTTTCCGCCAACAGCATTGCATATCCTTTTTCCCGGCACTTCCCGTTGTTCTCTTCTACCTCAGTCCGCCGCATGTCCAATATAATACCGCGGCCATCAATCCCTATGGGACATACCTGCGAACATA
>JAETTS010000717.1 GCA_021769025.1 Enterocloster bolteae | reverse complement strand
ACTCATGAACAGAAGAGAAAGAGAGGGAATGTATGGATTATATTCTTGACCTGTTGTTAAAACAGATTTTTGGTCAGCCGTTCTTGCTGCTGGCAATTGTAGTATTTATCGGTTATATCGCAATGAAACAGACCGTCGGCAAAGCCATCATCGGGGCCTTCAAGGCTTCCATCGGTATTCTCGTAATGGGAATGGGCTCCGGCGCTCTGATTGCTAATTTTGGCAAGCTTTTGACAGCCCTTCAGAATGCAACAGGCATTCAGGGAGCAGGACTTAACACCTACCCCACCATGACGGCCAGCTATGAGAAGATGGACGCCATCTTGGGAGAGGGAACAGGCGCAACCTGGGGAATCTATGTGCTTTTGGTAGCCTTTTTGATGAATCTGGTATTGGTAGCTCTGCGGAAATGGACCAAGATCCGTGCGGTGTACCTGACCGGAAACGCCATGATTGTACAGTGCGGAATCAGTACCTACATTGTGTGGAGATTCCTGGGAACCGGCATGGTGCCCACCGTGCTGATTGCTTCTCTGATTACGGCTCTTTACTGGGGCATCTGCTCCACGGCCCTGATTAAGCCCACCAAGGTGATCACCGGCGGCGCGGATCTGACGGTTGCCCATCAGCAGATGTTTATGAGCTATGTGGCCTACAAGGTGGCTCCCAAGCTTGGAAATCCTGAGGATGACATTGAGAAGAAGAAAATGCCCAAGTCCTTGAACTTCCTTCAGGACAGCGTTCTGGCTACCCTGCTGGTTATGTTGATTTCCACGGCAGTGATTATGCTGGTGATTGGGAAGGACGGCGTGGACTGGTTAAGAAGCGCAGACGGCTTCATCCAGGGCGGCTATAAGAACTTTATTGTGTTCCTTTTGTGGATTTCCATCACCCTGACCGCCAATATCTGGGTTCTGCTGGCAGGTGTGCGTATGTTTGTGGGAGAGCTTATGATGTCCTTTAAGGGAATCTCCGAAAAGCTTCTGCCCGGCGCAGTGGCAGGCGTGGACTGTGCGGCAATCTTCGGCTTTGCGCCTAAGTCCGTGGTTCTGGGACTCATTTGCGGCGCTATCGGACAGATTTTGGGCCTTGTGCTGCTGTTGGTATTCAAGAGTCCCATTTTTCTGGTGCCAGGCTTTATCCCGTTGTTCTTTGACAATGCCACGGTAGCTATTTTTGCCAATAAGTTCGGAGGCTATAAGGCGGCAGCAGGAATCTGCGTGGTCAATGGCTTGATACAAATTCTCGGTTCTATGCTGGCAGTATCCATGATGGAGCTGACCTGGTGGCAGGGAAGCGCCGACTATGCCACTGTCTGGGTAGGAATCATTGCAATCTTTAAGCTCATCGGCTCTGCGCTGGGAATTCCGGTGGCAGGTTAGCTGAA
>JAETTS010000716.1 GCA_021769025.1 Enterocloster bolteae | reverse complement strand
GAAGAATATCCGGATCGTGCTCATACCAGATATGGTACAATTCATGCGCTGCAGCAAAAACCTGACAGTCAACAGGAATGGATGTATTGATTGCCACAAATGGCTTTTCCAGACCGGCATCATTCTGCGAACCGCTGATTCTGGTAAATCCCCACGGTGCATCCTCTCCTAATGGATAATAAATTACTCTTGCGTAAAGACCAAGAATGGAGAAAATCTGAACTCCTATTATATCGTTTGATTTTCTGCACATTCCAAGCTTTTCTCTTGCCTGACTCTTCACTTTCTCAATTTCAAGATCATTCAGCTCCCTATGCATACAACAGATCCTCCAGCATATGGATCTCATCGATTGCAGAACGGATCAGATCCACTCTTTCAATGGTCTCCCCATCAGTAACACTGCCCATAAAACTGAGACTTTCCACCGAAACAGGCTCCTCACCGACCGTAAGCAACTCATCCGCGGTAGTTCCCAGGATGGACGCAATCTTTGCAAGCTCATTGACATTAATGGCTTTATTCCCTTTGATGATCTTATTCATCACCTGCTTGGAAACTCCCAACGCATCTGCAAGACTTTGCTGTGTTAACCCTTTTTTATCTATCTGTTTTTGTATATTGGCACCAACCTGTGCAAATTCTATAGCATACATTGTGTCTTCCTCCATCTCATTCTATGAGTTTTAGTATAGCACCCATAGAACAAGGAGTCAACGATTTATTGACTGCATTTTTATTGTTGTCATCACAGTTATATGATTCTCATCATATCCCGCCTGGCCGAACACACCAGCGTAAGCCCATACTCCTTTGCCAGCCGCACCGCCTCATAAGTCGGCGCCGCCTTGGCAGCCAGAACCGGAACCCCCGCCCGGATCGCCTTCACCGCCATATCCACCGGGATCCGTCCGCTGGAATACACCATACACTGTCCAAGATCAACCTGATTGCGGAGGGCATACCCGATCACCTTGTCAAATGCGTTATGCCGCCCGATATCCTCACACGTAAACAAGATCTCTCCCCGCATAGACAGAAAACAGCTATGCACCGCGAAAGTCTCCTGATGGAGCGGCATCCCGTCCGCTAACCGATCCGCAAGGGCGAAGACCCATTCCTCCTCCCACTTCATCGGCTCTACCGGAGACAGCCTTAATCCTTCTCCCATCACTCCACGCAGCGCACCCGGATCTCTTAAGTTCACTTCTCCGACTTCCCCGGATTCACTGACACAGACAGACTCCACCTCATCCGCACTCTCAATGATACCCGCCGTGAGAAGCCTCCCAAGCACCAGCTCCGCAAGATACTGCCCGGTACAGGTAACCTCCATAACCGCTCTTCCGTTTACATGGACCATTATAGAATGTTCAACCGGAATCGCA
>JAETTS010000715.1 GCA_021769025.1 Enterocloster bolteae | reverse complement strand
AGAAAATATTAAAAAAGCATAGACAAATCTAAAATAATCTGTTATGATGAAATCACAAAAAAGAAAAGCGTATGGAAGAATACATACGTAAATAAAAGGAGGAATTCATATGAGAAGAAAGAAACTTTTGGCTCTTGGGTTAGCAGCAGTGATGGTCTGCGGTTCCGCAACAATGGTACATGCAGACGGCGGGGAAAGCCTTTCCATGTTTGTCTATGCAAATGAACAGGAACAGGAAATTGTATCAAACATGGTTAAGAAGTTTGAGGAAGCCAATGGCTGCACTGTTGAAGTCCAGTTCTCCACGAAGGATGACTATAACACGACCCTTACCGGTATGATGACTGCAAGAGATCTTCCGGATGTATTCTATGTAGGTCCGGAGACCGTCTCTCAGTATGTAGACAATGGCTATATCACACCTCTCACCGCACTTCTGGAGGAAGCCGGCCTTTCCACAGACGACATGATGCAGGACATTCTGGATAATTACCGCTATGACGGTGAGGCTACCGGTACCGGCGACTTGTATGGATTACCCTATGACTCTTCCGTATTTGCCTACGCTTACAACAAAGAACTGTTTGATGAAGCAGGACTTGACTATCCGGATCCGAACAAACCTTACACTTATGAGGAATTTGTAGAGGTTTGCCAGAAGCTTACCAAGGATACTGACGGCGACGGCGAGATCGATCAGTGGGGTATGGGAGCTGCCAATGCGTTCATGCTGTATCAGTATATCTGGTCCAATGGTGCAAGCTTCTTATCTGACGACTATAAGACCGTAACCATCGATACACCGGAATTTATCGAAGCCTGCCAGAAGTTTGTGGATCTGACACTGGAATATAAAGTAACTCCCAGTGTAGAACAGGATGCATCTCTTGGCGTATACCAGAGATGGCTTGCAGGGCAGGAAGCTTTCTATGCATGCGGTACCTGGGATGTGGCTGCATTTATGGATGACGAGACTTTCCCGTTTGACTGGGATCTCTGCCTGTATCCGACCCTTTCCACCGGAAAATCCATTACCTGGTGCGGAACCGTTGGTTACTGCGTAGCAGAAAGCTCTGAGAACAAAGACCTTGCAGCGAAGCTTGCTTACTACATGAGCGCCGATGAGGAAGGAAACAGAGAGATGTCCGGTATCACCACAGGACAGTCCATCCGTCTGCCAAACATCACTTCTATGGCTGAGGGCGAGTTTAAGGATGCTGTTACAAACGGAGATCTTCCTTATCCGTCTAACATAGACGTATTTTTTAACTACCTGAACGGAACCGACAATGCAGGCGTACAGTTTATTGAGTCCACCTACACTCCAAGCGCAGGCTGGCTTGACAGATTCTTCGAAGGCTTCGACACTGTAAAGAACGGTAGCGTAA
>JAETTS010000714.1 GCA_021769025.1 Enterocloster bolteae | reverse complement strand
GTAGGAACACAAAACTTCCCGGTTTAAGTGTTTCTGCTGATATCTCTGCCAAGCCCCCTTGATCTGGCATGGGTGGATAGAACCGTTGTAATAGGTGGTAAAATCTGTGGTATGTTCGCTGCTGGTTTTTTGCGTTCTGGATGGGGACGCATAATCTCTCGTAGGAATGAAATGTGTAAGGATCTGGGTTCCGTCGATTCCTTTCCAGTAAAAGGTATCGTAAGGCATCTGATTGTACTCGTTCCAGCTTATTTTGGTAGTCATAAAATACCGGATCCCGCATTTTTCCATAATCTGAGGCAGGGCGGCAGAATACCCAAATACATCTGGAAGCCACAATATTACATTATCCTTTCCAAATTCTTCTTTAAAAAACCGTTTTCCGTAGAGAAACTGCCGCACCAGGCTTTCCCCCGATGCCAGGTTGCAGTCTGCTTCCACAAACATGCCTCCCTCTGTCTCCCACCGTCCTTGTGCCACCCTCTCCTTGATTTGCTCATAGATTTTTGGCCCATTTCGTTTTACATATTGATACAGCTGAGGCTGGCTGGACATAAAACGGTACTCCGGATACCGGCGCATCAACTCAAGAACTGTGGAAAAGCTGCGTAGCGCTTTATCCTCTGTCACAGAAAGAGTCCACAGCCAGGCCACGTCAATGTGGGTATGGCCCACGCAGCGCACCACCGCCTCCGGCAGACTGGGCTGGTCATACAGGTTTTCCTTTAGATATTTCTCCGCCTTTTCTACACTTTGATAGAATGAATCCGAACCAGGCTTTCGCAGATCAAGAAGATTCACTGTCTGATTTAAGACCGTGATCAAGTCAATATATTGGGTCTCCTCTTTTTCCAAAAGACAGGCAGTCTGGAAGGGAACCAAAAGGTCATAATAGAAGGCTTCTACCGGCAGATCCACGGTTCTGATCGCTGGCTGAAACAATAGATGAAAATTCTGCACACCTGTATATGCCGATAGGAAAACGGAATAACGCTCCCCGTCTTTTGCACAGGAAGTCAATCGGATATCCCTGTGATTTACATCAAATCCCTGTCTTAATGCACCGTCGATATACACGGAAAACTGGGGGTTGGTGGCATCCCACTGCCCCTCCTTTCCCGTTGTGAGAGAAAATTCTACTGGTTTCCCCTGAAAGGAAGCAGGGATTTCTATGTTTGCTGCAAATGCCACATATTCTAAATGCCCTCCCCATACTCCGGATTCCGGAACTGGCTGCCAGGTATCTGGATCATCCGAAGGAGATGGCTTTGTCTCGCCGTTTCGTCTCTCCATTCGCCATCCAGTGACTGTCTCCTCCTGGGGATAACGAAGCTTGGATAACTGATTTAAAATTTCTTCGATTCTCTGTTCTGTAAACATGATTCTCCTTT
>JAETTS010000713.1 GCA_021769025.1 Enterocloster bolteae | reverse complement strand
ACGGCTCCCATCATCCAGCCGCTGGCAGTCTCCCAAATTTCCAGTGTGCAAATAGGTTCCTGTCACGCTTTGCTATCTCTCCGAGCCAGTGTTCCGCCTTTCGTCTAGCCTTGCGCTTCTTATACTTCCTCCGCACCCATTTCACCAGACATCCCTTGATGTACCTCAGCACATCATATATTTCTGATTTATAGAAATGCGTGTAGTAATTAATCCATCCCTGTATCTGACGGTTGAACATGTTTGCTATATCGTAGAGGTCTTTGTCCGATTTTAATTGCAGTTTCCATCCTCTTACCTCTTTGCGTATGGCTTTCTTTGCTTTCTCACTGATTGCCGGAAGGAAGTTTGTAAAGAACTTCCCGTACCTGTTCTTTGCATGTCTTGGACGGAATGTGTATCCCAGAAAATCAAAGGAAGTATTCTCATGATTCCCTCTCCGGTCATCGTCTTTGCAGTACACTATCCTTGTCTTCTCCTGGTTCAGTTCCAAACCATAACTCTGGAACCTCTGTTCCAACCTTCTCCGCAGGTATTTCGCCTGTTTCTGGGAGACGCAGTGCGCTATCCCATCATCAGCATATCTTGCCCACGGTATCGTCGGAAATTCCTTTACCATGAAATCATCGAACACATAGTGCAGGAACAGGTTCGCCAATACTGGGCTTATCACCCCGCCTTGCGGGGTTCCGGATTTCCTTTCCACAATCGTCCCGTCTTCCGTTTGGAACGGTGCCGTCAGCCATCTCTGGATATATAGGATTATCCATTTCTCTTTGGTATGTTTCTTTACCATTTCCATGAGATAATCATGTCTGATGTTATCAAACAGCCCCCGGATATCAAACTCCAATACACAGTCTTTTCTCCAACATCTTGTCCTTGTGGCTTCAAGCGCCTGTATGGCTGACTTGTTCGGACGGTATCCATAGGAATCTTCATAAAAGATTGGCTCCACGCATGGTTCAAAGTACAGCTTCGCCACCATCTGGGCAATTCTGTCCTCTACTGTCGGGATACCCAGTTTCCTTACTTTGCCTTTCTCCTCTTTGGGTATTTCTACCCTGCGGACTGGGTTGGGTTTGTATTTTCCTTCCCGCAGCTGCTGGATGAGTTCAGACTGGTGTTCTCTCAGGTAGGGCAGAAGTCCATCCACCTGCATTCCATCAATTCCGCCTTTGCCTTTGTTCCTCTTCACCTGGAGATATGCCTTGTTTAGGTTATCTGTTCTGGTGATGAGTTCCAGCAGGTTGTCCGTCCAAAAGTCTGTGATGGTGTTGTCGTCCTCCGCAATCCGCCGATAGTCGAACACTCCTGTTTCCCTTCCCTGTTCCGCAGGTATTACACGCAGGTAGTCTTCCATATGAAGTTGTCTGTTCTTAAATCCATCT
>JAETTS010000013.1 GCA_021769025.1 Enterocloster bolteae | reverse complement strand
GACTATCGTAGGTTCCATGATCAATCCGGATACCCATGGGCGTGCAGCCGCCCTCATTAACAGCGGAGTACTGAAGCTGGAGCCGATTATTACCCACTCCTTCCCGGTGGAGCAGGTGGAGGATGCGATTCTGGCGCAGCAGAGCGCGGAGACGATCAAAGTGATTGTAGAGCCATAGGAGAGATATTTAGAATCTATATAACAAGAAGGAGGCAGCTATGGAAGGAAAGATGAAGGTAGCGGTGATGACCGCAATTGGGGAGATGGCTTTTGAAGAGAGGGATATCCCGAAGGCAAAGGACAATGAGGTTTTGGTAAAGCTGGAGTATGTTGGAATCTGCGGAAGTGACCTGCATTATTATGAAGCAGGAGCCATTGGGAATTTTATCGTAGAGCCTCCGTTTGTTCTTGGACATGAGCCAGGCGGTACGGTTGTGGAGGTCGGCAAGGATGTGAAACATTTAAAGGTCGGAGACCGGGTGGCTCTGGAGCCAGGAAAGACCTGTGGACATTGTCAGTTCTGCAGAGAGGGAAAATATAATCTGTGCCCGGATGTTGTTTTCTTTGCGACACCTCCAGTTGACGGTGTATTCCAGGAGTATGTAGCCCACGAGGCGGATCTGTGCTTTAAGCTTCCGGACAATGTAAGTACTCTGGAAGGCGCTTTGATTGAGCCCTTGGCAGTTGGATTTCATGCGGCCATTCAAGGAGATGCACATCTTGGACAGAAGGCAGTGGTTATGGGATCGGGCTGCATTGGCCTTGTGTCTATGATGGCGTTAAAGGCAAGAGGCGTGTCAGAAGTATATGTGGTAGATGTGATGGACAAGCGTCTGGAAAAAGCCATGGAACTGGGAGCAACAGCTGTGATCAATGGCGCGAAAGAGGATGTGGTGGAGCGGATCTTGCAGCTTACCAATGGGGAAGGCGTGGATTTGGCCATTGAGACAGCAGGGACAGAGATCACTGCAAGACAGGCGATTCTGGCAGTGAAGAAAGGCGCAACCATTGTACTTGTAGGATACAGTAAGACCGGAGAGATGACGCTTCCTGTAGGGACTGTATTGGATAAGGAACTGACCCTTAAGAGCGTGTTCCGGTATCGCCACATTTATCCGATGGCAATTGAGGCGGTTGCATCTGGGAAGGTAAACTTAAAGGGAATAGTGACCAATGAGTTTACACTGGATGAGGCACCCAAGGCCATGGAGTACAGCGTGAACAATAAGGCGGATATTGTAAAGGCTGTGATAAAGATTTGTTGAGAGGGTTCAGGTGCAGCCTCTTGTAGGAGAGGCTTAACCTGCGGATGGAAGTAGGATATTACATATAGAATACAAAAGAGGGGTTGTTGCAACAGCCTCTCTTTTGTATTCTTGCGTATCTATTGACCTCTTAATCTTCATAGAACGGTTGGTTCTGCCATAAGAAAACGTCCTTCCCACCAGTTCTTTTCCCTGCTTATTCAGGGAGAGTAAGGGTTATGGTTTCTTTGGCCAGGGTTACTCTTGTCCGATAGATGGAATGTTTCCATGCAATGCCTAAGCGGGCATCTGTAATAGGGATTTCTTCCGTTTCCACATGGGAAATCCCGGCAATTCTGCAGAAGCCTAAGGTACCCACTGCCAGGGTACAACAATGGTCGGAGGAGATCGCGTCTTCCATAAGAACTGGTTTTTCGTAGGTCATGAGAGACAGGATGACCGGTTCATTGCGGGAAGCCAGGGCGCATGAAGAGAGTTTGCTTTTCCAGGTGTCAGAAATCCAGATACCCTTCCCTTTTTCCAGGTGGACAGAACGTATGTAGGAAGCCAACTCCGGACATTCCGGATAGGCCGGAGCGATATCCATGGTGATGGAAGCCGCTTTTTCAGTGAATGAACAAGAAACATCTCTGGAGCCGTAGCATTCACCATCTTTCTGCATCGTATTTCCGAAAGTAGGCAGATTGTGGTACGCAGATTGCATGGCCCAGATCTCGTAGCGCTGTGGGGAGAAAGTTTTGGCAGTGTAACTCTCTACGCCTACATCGATAAACATCGGGCGGCCGTCCTGATAGACAGTGAAGCTGCCAGTATCGTTGTGATTGTGGCTGTCCCCGTTATCTCCGGCTTTTACGGCCAGGCAGAAGCGATCATCCCGCGCTATAAATAGGCCTGCGCTGGCATAGAAACAGTCAGGATGGAAGATGGGAGAGTCATCGCCGTATTCCATCATCTCCTGATGATTGAAAACAGTCTGAATACGGTAAAACAGATTGTGCTCACCCAGGGTAAGGGAATCTTCGCCGGTGCGGTAGTCCTGGGCGGCAAATGCCATCAGATTTGGGTTGCCAGTGCGTTTGCCGAAAAGATATTCGCGGGCGTTGCATCGTCCGGCTACAGGGGAGCAATCAGCGAAATTGGCATAGTAAGGCCCGGCAATGTGGGCATTTAGAATATATGCGGCAATGTTATAGATTTTTGTTTCCTGATAGACAGAGGAGAAGGCATGATCTGTGATACCGTTAAGGATCTCCAGACTGTTAAATAAGGTCAAGCCGGCATGGCGGTAATACTGTGCGCCTTCATCACAACAGCCGTCTTCTCCATATTCATCCAAAAAATAGTCCAGGCTCTTACAGGCTTTTTTGAAAATGTCTTCGTGCCAGGGCTCCAGCCGTTCTCTGGTGAAAGCCGCTAAAAGAACATTCTGGGTGCACCAGGATGTCCAGTTGTTCACATGGGAGGCCCCGTCTCCCATCCACCAGAAATGTTGATTCAGAAAAGGTTTAAAGACCCGTGTTTCCAGATTGGAGTTTACTGCCACGGAGATGGCTGGGCTGACGGCCTGAAGAGCGTCCCGCAGCACATATTCTGCCATAGCAAGAATGGAACCAGTTTCAGCGGCAAATAAATCCAGAACCGGTCGGGTAATGTCTGGGAGGGGATGGCGGGCCTCGTCACGAAGATAGGCGTTGTGGGAAGGAAGCTGCCAAGCCTTTTCCTCGCAGATCGACCATATTCCGTTGATGATATCGTCCAGGAAGCGCCCTTTATATTCTATGCATTCAGCCAACACCAGTGTGTCTAAAACAATCCTTCGTTTGAACAGTTTGTCTTCATAGTTTACCCGGTTGCCGGTTCGGCAGAATTCCATAAAGTCAGTTGCAAGAATAGTCGGATATTGAAAATGCAGGTATTTTTCTCCTTCTTCTACCAAGCGGTCTTTCAGATCTTGAGAAAGGCCTTCCCAGGGTGCTCGCAGGGAGGCTGGAGGACACGGGGAGAATAAGGATACAGGTTTTACGTTGGTTGAGATTTGGGGTATCATATGGTTTTGTTCCTTTCTGTTCAGAATGATATGTGAATATGAAATGATCAATATTGTTATCGGTATACTATCATTTAGTATAGCAACAATTCCGTATTTTTCATAGATGGGCTTCCTTATTTTTCTGTTTGAAAAAAAAGATTTTAGTAATTCCATTAATGGGAGTCTTGTGGTAAAATTTTGTGTAAGAGGTTTGTACTGCATTCACAGAGAACTTTGTAATACAGTACTGGTGTCATGAGAATGCCAAAGATAACGGCAAAGGGATCTGGATCAGGTACCCTATTCGTTATTGTCAGGCAAAAGAAGGAGGAATTTGGCATGGGACTTTTAAAAGCAGGCATAGGAACAGCGCAGGGTGTACTGGCTGACCAGTGGAGAGAATATTTTTACTGCCCGTCTATGGCCGCAGATGTGCTGGTGAAGAAAGGTGAGAAACGCCAGGAGAAGAGGAGTTCGAATAATAAGGGCAGTGACAATATTATTACCAACGGCTCTATAATCGCGGTGAATGAAGGACAGTGTATGATTATCGTGGATCAGGGTGCAATCGCGGAAGTCTGCACGGAGGCAGGAGAGTTTGTGTATGATACGTCCACAGAGCCTACCATTTTTTATGGCGGCTTCGGGGAGGGGCTCTTAAAGAGTTTTGAACAGTTTAAAGTAAGGTTTACCTTTGGCGGCGGTACGGGAAAGGATCAGAGGGTCTATTTCTTTAATACCAAGGAGATTATAGGGAATAAGTATGGTACGGCCAGTCCGGTGCCGTTTCGGGTGGTAGACCGAAATATCGGTTTGGATATCGATATTTCCATTCGGTGTCATGGGGAGTATGCGTATCGAATTGTGGATCCGATTTTATTCTATAGAAATATCTGCGGCAATGTGGAGACAGCATATACCAGGGATAAGATTGATTCCCAGTTGAGGAGCGAACTTCTGACAGCCCTGCAGCCTGCATTTGCCAAGATTTCCGATATGGGAGTCCGTTACAGCGCCCTTCCCGGCCATGCAGATGATCTGTCCAATGCGTTAAATGAGGTTCTCTCCGATAAATGGGGAGGAAAGTACGGGATTTCTATTACCGCTGTAGGTGTCAGTTCCGTAAAGGCATCCGAAGAGGATGAGAAGATGATCAAGGAGCTGCAGAGAAATGCAACGCTTCGCAACCCCAATATGGCAGCCGCCCATCTGGTAGATGCACAGGCGCAGGCAATGAAGTCAGCGGCAAGCAACACCAGCACAGGACCCATGATGGCATTTGCAGGGATGAATATGGCAGCCAATGCAGGGGGCATCAACGCGCAAAATCTGTTTGCTATGGGGCAGCAGTCAGGACAGTACGGACAGGCACCTGGAGGGCAAAGCCCGGCCCCGGCAGCCATGGATGGATGGACTTGCTCCTGTGGGGCAACAGGTAATAAGGGAAAATTCTGCTCAGAGTGCGGAAAGCCGAAACCAGCGGAAGATGGTTTCTGGACCTGTTCCTGCGGGGCTAGGAACAAAGGAAAATTCTGTTCAGAGTGCGGAAAGCCAAAGCCAGCAGGGGTTCCCCAATATAAGTGCGATAAATGTGGCTGGGAACCGGAAGATCCGACGAAACCGCCGAAGTTCTGTCCGGAATGCGGAGATCCATTTGATAACGGAGATATCAAGCGGTAGAACGTTATATCGAGATATAAATACTCTCAGAGGCTGTTTCTGCCTGATTTTGTGAGATGATGATGACTGTTTGTCTGATGGGCATATGATGTATGATGGAACATCAGCGGCAAAGGTGGGTGCAAGAGAGATTCTAGGAGTACATGCTAGTGTCTTGACCGCATTATATTCAGCCAGACCTCCTTGTCTATTTGCCCATCTGCTGCGTTGGATTTTCTAGCCGCTTCACTACGCCTACATTTTTTGAACTGCACACTGGAAAAAGCATTCTGTGTGATTGGTTCAGTTATTTGTCCAACGATGGACTAGGAAAAGGAGGAAAGAATGGAAACATATTATTTGGCCATTGATATTGGGGCATCCAGCGGCCGGCATATTCTGGGACATGTGAAGGATGGCCGGATGGCATTGGAGGAGGTTTACCGTTTCCCCAATGGCATGAAGCCTGTGGATGGGCAGCTGTGCTGGGATGTGGAGGAATTATTTTCCCATATTAAGGCTGGTATGAAAAGATGTAAGGAGTTGGGGAAAATTCCGGCTAGCCTGGGGATAGACACTTGGGCAGTGGACTATGTGCTGCTGGATGAAAAGGATAACATTGTGGGAAATACGGTGGGATATCGGGATGGCCGTACCAAAGGGATGGATGACCTGGTCTACGAGGAGATTCCGCTGGAGGAACTGTATCAGAGGACTGGTATCCAGAAACAGATTTTTAATACCATCTATCAGTTTATGGCGGTGAAGAGGCAGCATCCGGAGTACCTGAAGGATGCCAAAACCATGTTGATGATTCCGGACTATTTTCATTATCGCCTGACCGGAGTGAAGAAACAGGAATATACCAATGCCACCACGACACAGCTGGTAAATCCAAAGACCAATACCTGGGACTATGAGTTGATTGAGCGGCTGGGGTATCCTAGCCAGTGGTTCGGTCCGCTGTCCATGCCAGGAACCGTTGTGGGAAAGCTGACACCTGAGATTGAGGCGGAGGTTGGATTCGCCTGTGAAGTAGTGCTTCCGGCGACTCATGATACTGGTTCGGCGGTGCTGGCGGTACCGTCCAATGAGTGGGATGTGCTGTATATCAGTTCCGGCACCTGGTCTTTGATGGGAACAGAGAGAATGGAAGCAGACTGTTCCCTGGAGAGCATGGAGCGGAATTTTACCAATGAAGGCGGATATGAGTATCGGTTCCGGTATCTGAAGAATATTATGGGACTCTGGATGATTCAGTCTGTGAAGAAGGAACTGGCGGCGGCCGGACAGGATTATTCATTTGGGCAACTGTGTGAGATGGCTTCGAAAGAGACGATTTCTTCCCTGGTAGATTGCAACGATGACTGTTTCCTGGCACCGGAAAGCATGATTCAAGCGGTGAAAGAGTTCTGTGAGAAGGAAGGACAGCAGGTGCCAGAGACCCCGGCCCAGCTAGGGGCAGTGATCTACAATAGCCTTGCCAAATGCTATGGGGAGACTGTTAAGGAACTGGAGCAGGTGACTGGAAAGCATTATGGGCAGGTGCATATCGTAGGTGGCGGAGCCAATGCGGATTATCTAAACCGGCTGACAGCTGTGTATACGGGAAGGCCGGTATTTGCAGGGCCTACGGAGGCTACGGCCATCGGGAATCTGGCGGCTCAGATGATCAGGGCCGGAGAATATAAAAGCCTGGCGGAAGCGAGGCAAGGGATATTCCAATCGTTTGAAATCAAGAGATATTAAGCAGGAGAATGTATGCAGAAAGCAGGGGAAGGGGATCCACAAAGTGCCAAAACAGGCGTTTAGGCATTCTGTAGATCCCGCGGGCTTGCGGGACGTAAAAGAGTAGGAAGGAAAAAGGCTATGGTAAGAAAAGGGTTCAAGATGTTTTTATATCCTGGGATGGCAGAGGAGTATGAGAAACGCCACAACGCCTTGTGGGATGAGATGAAAGATATGATTCACCAGTATGGTGGACACAATTACTCCATCTATCTGGATAAGGAGACCAATATTCTCTACGGGTACCTGGAGGTAGAGGATGAGGAGAGGTGGGCACAGTCGGCAGACACGCCTATCAACCGTAAGTGGTGGGACTATATGGCGGATATCATGGAGACCAATGAGGACAATAGTCCGGTTTGTATTGATCTGACACCGGTGTTTCATTTGGACTAAAGAGTCTATGATTGTATAGAAAGGAAGAAAAGAGAGATGAAAGTGTTAGAAGCAGGGTTCGTACAGGGGTTTATCCGGATGTGTGATGATGGATTTAAGCAGAATTGGCATGAGAGAAACGGCGGCAATTTAAGCTATCGGATTAAAGAGGATGAGATTCAGTCTGTAAGAGAAGAATTGTCCTTTGATAAGCCCTGGCAGGCCATCGGGACCAATGTTCCTAAGCTGGCAGGAGAATATTTTCTGGTTACCGGAAGCGGCAAATATTTCCGCAACGTGATTTTAGACGCTCCGGCCAATATCTGCATCATTGAAGTGGACGATAAGGGTGAAAATTTCCGCATCTGCTGGGGATTGGTAAATGGCGGAAGGCCTACCAGCGAGCTTCCGTCCCATCTGATGAACCACGAGGTGAAGAAGATTGCCACTGACGGAAAACACAGAGTCATCTATCATGCCCATCCGACCAATACCATTGCGCTGACCTTCGTGCTTCCTCTGGAGGACAAGGTGTTTACAAGGGAACTTTGGGAGATGGCTACGGAATGCCCGGTGGTGTTCCCAGATGGCGTAGGCGTGGTTGGTTGGATGGTGCCTGGCGGACGGGATATCGCTGTGGCTACCAGTGAATTGATGAAGAAATATGACGTGGCAATCTGGGCGCATCACGGCATGTTCTGCTCTGGGGAAGATTTTGATCTGACCTTTGGGCTGATGCATACTGTGGAGAAATCTGCTGAGATTTTAGTGAAGGTGCTGTCTATCCGCCCGGATAAGCTGCAGACCATTTCTCCACAGAATTTCAGGGATCTGGCCGTGGATTTTAAGGTGACATTGCCGGAAGAATTTTTATACGAGAAATAAGATGCCTCTCTTGGGCTCATGTCATCTTGGGTGGTGATGTTCCATGATCAAGGTATGTGCCTTTCGCCTCCTTTGACTACGGAGGAGAAACGTTGATGATAAATAAGATATGAATGAGATAGATAGGTAACGGGATGCCTCATCTGGCCAGAAACAAAAATCTACGGCCAGAGGGGCATTCTGATGTTTTTGGGGATCTTTGCATTGCTGCAGCCCAAGCCACTGGAAACGGGTAACGGATTTGCCATCTACGGTCACAGGCTTATTGTCAAAGTCATAGTTTTCCTGATCTGCCGGTCCTGGTAACCGGCATCCATAGTTCACCATCTGGAATGGAGGACGGTCATTGATGTAGGTGAGATGTACTTTTTTGGTGGTGGTTATTGTCCGATGATTCCCTGAATATTCAGCGTTCACCCTACGGATTTAGAACGTTGAATGAGGAAAGGGGCATATTTCTTATAGAAAACGGACAAAATTGATGGTATTTCTATTGGAAAAACAGATATTATACGATACAATGATATCATATGGTTCGTCTGAAAAATGAGAATCTGAAGGTTCGACTGACGGGAGGCGATACCAGATCTATAAACAGTAAAAGGAGAACTCCATGATAAAAGAGCAGAGAATCGAAACATTTCTGGACGCGTTGTCCTCCAAGCAGCCGGTTCCCGGCGGTGGCGGCGCATCAGCCCTGTCCGGTGCATTGGCATCGGCTTTGGGATTGATGGTTGGGAATCTGACCATAGGAAAGAAGAAATATGCGGCTGTGGAAGCCGATGTGCAAGATGGGATGAGATGCCTGGAACAGCTTCAGAGGGAGATGGTCTCTCTGGCAGACAGGGATGCCCAGGTATTTGCCCCGTTGGCAGCCGCCTACAGCCTTCCTGCCGGCACGGAGGAGGAAAAGGCTTATAAGGAACAGGTGATGGAGAAGAATTTGCTGGCTGCAAGCCTGGTTCCCATGGAGATTATGGAAAAAGCAGTTACCATGTTGGGAATCTTAGATGAACTGGAGCAGAAGGGAAGCGTGATGGCTGTCAGCGATGTAGGAGTGGCGGTACAATTTGCGAGGACAGCTCTTACCGGAGCTGTGATGAATGTATATATCAATACAAAATCCATGAAAAATAGCCAGAAGGCGGAAGAATTGAATCGGAAAGCGGACAGATTGATGGAAAGGGGAACGAGACAGGCGGATGATGTTTATGCCAAGGTACTGAAGAGACTGAGAAAGGCTTAAGGGATCAATGACTTTGTCGGTTTAGGGGAATCCGTAGGAGAAAACCAGAAGACAGTCATGGAGTGTATCAGGTTTGTATGAGAGGACATAGCTATGAGAATATTAAAAGGAGCAGAGGTATCTGCGAAGATTAAGGAACAGGTTTGTGAAGATTTGAAAAGGCTGCAGGAAGAAAGACCTGGCTTTGTACCAAAACTAGCCATTGTCCGGATTGGGAAGAATCCGGATGATGTATCGTATGAGAGAGGTGCCATCAAGAAGATGGAAACCTTCGGATTGCGGGCTGTGTCTTATGAATTTCCCCAAGATATCAGCCATGAAGCGTTTAAGGCCAGGTTTAAGGAGATCAATGAGGATCCGGATGTGACCGGGATTTTACTGCTAAAACCGTTGCCAAAGCAGATTGAGGAGACAGAGATTGACGGTATGATTATGCCGGAAAAAGATTTGGATGGCATCTCGCCGGTGAATATGGCCAAAGTATTTATGGGAGACAGCACAGGCTTCGCGCCTTGTACAGCGGAGGCAGTAGTGGAAGTACTCAAGAGGAATGAGATTCCGATTACAGGAAAGCGGGTGACCATTGTGGGGCGCAGCCTGATTGTGGGAAAGCCGTTGGCAATGCTGATGATGAAGGAGAATGGGACGGTGACAGTTTGCCATACAAGAACGTTGGATCTTCCAAACACCTGCAGGCAGGCGGAGATTCTGGTAGCGGCTGCCGGGAAAGCCAACATGCTGAACGAAGACTACGTCGGACAGGATGCAGTGGTGATCGATGTGGGGATTCATGTGGATGAGAATGGAAAACTGTGTGGGGATGTGGACTTTGCTTCCATTGAGGGTAAGGCATCTGCAGCTACGCCGGTTCCTGGCGGCGTGGGAACAGTGACTACAGCGGTGCTGGCAAAGCATTTAACACAGGCCGGAATGCTTGTGAAATGGTAGTTTTACAACAGAAATTGCTCTGACGGCCTGGCAGGTGACGCGAAGCGGCGAAAGCCGGGTTCTAAAAAGGCGGAGGATGATTTATGGATCAGGGAAAGAAAGGAAAGGTCATTTTTCTCACCAGTAGTCCCGATGCTTCCTTTCAGGTGGATGGCAGGTGGGTGACAGGGCCGTTTACGGAAAAAAACGGGTTTTTGGAGCGGTTTCGCAACGCCTGTCCCCTTAAGCCACAGGTGCTTATGATCACGGCCACTCCGGATGAAGAGGAGAAAAACCAGGAGATGAGCCAATATTTTGCCCGTGTCTTTGCTGCAAGCAAGATAGAGACAGAGGTAATGAGGCTTCTGGAGAGAAAGACACAGGAACGGCTGGGAGAGTGGATGGAATCCAGTGATGTGGTAATCCTCGGAGGAGGCCATGTACCGACACAGAATCGTTTTTTTCAAGAGATCGGATTGAGAAGATGGATTCAGGGATTCCACGGGGTTATCATGGGAATCAGCGCCGGAAGCATGAATGCAGCGGAGCTTGTGTACGCCCAACCGGAACTGGAGGGGGAGGCACAGGATCCAGATTACCAGCGTTTTATGAAGGGGCTGGGACTGACAAAACAGAATGTCCTGCCCCACTATCAGATGGTGAAGGACAATATTCTGGATGGTATGCGGCTGATGGAGGAGATTACGTATCCCGACAGCATCGGAAGGACGTTTTATGCCCTGGAAGATGGCAGCTATATTCTGTGTGCTGACGGGAAGGAGACTCTGTATGGAAACGGATATCGCATATCTGACGGAAGATTTGTGAGAGTCTGCCGGGATGGGGAGTGGGTGGAACTTTAACACGTTCTGGTCCTGCCCTATCTGTCTGGCATCTTCATAGAAAGCTGTTTCTTCTGATATTGCTTTGGTGTCATTCCGGTGCTGCGCCGGAACATGCGGCAGAAATGGGAGAGGTTTCCATACCCGGCACAGAGAGCCGCCTGTTCTACGGAACTGCCTCTTAGGAGAAGATCTTTGGCGCATGCAATACGGCAGTGGATAATATAGGATCCGGGAGAGTCTCCGGTGATGCGCCGGAAGGCATCATGCAGACGGGTCTGGCTGATAAGAAACTTCCGGGAAAGGTGTGCGAGAGAGAGCGGATTTGTAATATTGGCTCGGATATAACTCATCGCCTGATATACGATGGCAGAATCCGGATCCGCCATGCCTGGCATCCCGGGAAATATCTGATGTTGTTCTTCAGCAGCAATCAAGAGCAGTTGACCTAGGATCAGCTGCTGGCGAAGACGGCGTGCAAATACGTCTGCCTGTCTGTTAAACTCATTTAATTCTGTCAGATAGGAGATGCATTGCTTAAAACGGTGCTCATCAAGATAAAACATGTTGGGCGTTTTCAAGTTATGTCTGTAAAAACAACTTAACAGATTGATCTCCGGATCAGAGAAGCCGGAGACAAAAGCGGGGGAAAAGTATACAATGTATCTTGGAAAAGAGCCGTCCGCCTGGGAATACAGTCCATGAAGGTCTGTGTCGCGAAAGGTTAGCAGGGTTCCTTTTGGAACTGGAACGATCTGATCCTCCAAACGGCAAGAGATCCCTTCACAGCAGACGAGAACCAACTCCAGCTGGCTATGAATATGCAGCCTTCCTGGCGGACGGCTGCAGTTGTAAAAAATACGAAATTCGCCATGAAGCATTTCTCTATATTCTGTATTCATGAGTCCAATCTCCATAAATGTAAGATGTGCACAAAAATACGGCACATCCGTCAACAATTATTCTCCAACCATGTTATACTAAAAACATTATAGCAATGCCCTCTTTAAAAAGCAAGACAATAGAAAGGGGATGGGCGATTATGGACAGGAAAAGCAGGGCGCTGCAGATGCAACAATGCACAAAAGAAGCAGAGGCCCTTCTCCAGAAGATTCGTTTGGCCGCCGATGAGAAGTACACAGAGGAGATCATAGTTCGCTTGCTGCAGCAATGTGTCTGCCTGAAATATGGGATAGAGGAACAAGAGGAGACAGATTTTATCCGCCTGGGAATCATAAGCCTGAAAACGGCAGATTTCGGAGGAACACTGGATGAGAATGCGCTGCGCTCCTTGGTAAATAAGAAAGACTGCCATCGTTTCCCAGTAGTGCTGCAGATGAAAACTTCATTTATTCTGTTTGTAGAGCGTACTCTTGGCATTACTTTCGACAATGACAGTGCGGTGGCGGTAAAGACAGTGGAAGACTTGGCATCTCTGGTATTACGCAGCATGGCTTAAAGGGCACCGATACCACCTTATCTGACAAAAATCATCTCATAAAACAGGGACCTAGAGACTCCGAGAGTACATAGGAGGAATGTATATGGTTGATGTGCAAAAAATCAGGGCAGATTTTCCAGGGCTGCACAATGGCCGCGTGTTTTTGGACAATGCAGCTACAACCCATAAGCCTCAGGCAGTGATCAGAAGGCTTGCTTCTTTTTACATGGAGGAATATGCCAGTGTATACCGGGGAGGCTATCCCTCTGCATTGAAAGCGGAACGGGAGTTAGAGGCTGCCAGGGAAGAGATCCTTTCGTTCCTTGGCGGGACAGGCAGTGGGGAATTGATTTTTACCAGTGGTACCACGGCAGCCATCAATCATGTAGCGTCCGCCATGGCGGAGAAAATTTCTGGGGGAATCGTGCTGATCTCTGCACTGGAGCATGCGTCCAACCGTTTGCCGTGGGAACATTTTTGTAACTGTACAGGAGCGAGACTGCAGGTCGTAGGTCTTACAGATGATGGAAATGTAGATACAGATTCTTTTATGAGACAGCTGACTTCCCAGACCAGAATCGTTGCAGTTACTATGATGTCCAATGTAAATGGCGGTCATTTGCAATTAAAACCGGTTGTGGAGAAGGCTCACCAGTTGGGAATTCCTGTTTTGGCTGATGGGGCTCAGGCGGTTGCTCACATGCCCATTGATGTCTCTAAGCTGGGAGTTGATTTCTTTTGTTTTTCTGGCCACAAGCTGTATGGGCCTATGGGAATCGGAGGGCTCTATGTGCGAAGAGAATGTCTGGCGGATTTTCCATGCTTTTTTTACGGAGGAGGAATGGCAAGGCAGTCTGCAGGCAGCCAAAAGCCAAATCGATGGGAGGCAGGAACCCCCAATGTGGCAGGGATTCTGGGGCTTCAAGCTGCAATCCGATATCTTCAGGAGGCAGGCTGGCAATCGCTTCTGATGCGGGAAAATAACCTGGCCTGCATGGCGGCAGAACAGCTGAACCACTGCCAGGGATATGGGATACTGGCTGTCAAGGATTCCCCGGTTCTTTCTCTAATACCGGAATTTTGCTCCCCGTATGATCTGGGAGTGATGCTTGGAGCCTCTGGGTTTGATGTGCGTGTGGGAAGCCACTGTGCTCCAGGGGCGCTGAAAGCACTTATGGAACGTTTGGATGACAGAAGAGCAGAGAACAGCACTCAGATTGCTGTTTCTGCAAGTAAAACTCCTATCCAGGGAGATGAATATGAGGCAGGAAGCTGCCGGGTATCGTTGTCCTTCTATAATACGGAGGAGGAGATCAGCCGCCTGGCAGATTGCCTGCAACAGCTGAAAGGAATGAGGCTATGACAAAACAAAGCAATTTCCATGGGAAGAACGCTCAAGAAAATGCCTCTTCGCGGCAGGCAGCATGGCAGGAAGCCATAAAGCTTCTTGAGGAACCGTTGGATCAGAGCCGCTTTTTGATGCAGCTGGGCCTAGATAAGCCTATGATTCCGGATATTCATAGAGAGGAATACCGGATAGCAGGTTGCAAAACCAATATTTGGAGAGACATTTCTATAAGGGATGGACGTATTCTTTTCCAGGCAGACAGTGACTCCCTTCTGGTGCGGGGTGCACTGGCGATTCTGGTTGATATGTTCCATAATGCTGTACCTGAGGAAGCAGCCAGCCTTACCTTGGCTCCGCTGGATATCTTCGATCCCATGGTACTGAATCCAGATATCCTAAACGGCGGATTGTCTGTGCTTTTGGAAGAATTAACATGTGACGGTTCAAGGATTGTTTAAGTTGTTATCAACAGAAATAAAAAATTGAAAGGGGAAATACGATGCGATATGCGATGAATGTGACGGTCAATGTGAAGCCAGTGTATGCCAATATTGTCCACTCGGCCATATGGGAGGGACCTTGCCGGTGTGGAGAGGCACAATTTCTTGACCCGATCAATGAACGGCGTAGCGGAAAAGAAAATGCTACGCTTTGGCAGGAGGAACTGCGTCAGAATCTGGCATCCTGTGCCCGGATACTGGAGCCGGTGTATCTGGAATACGATGAAACATTTACGGTATCCCAGGAACAGCTGGATCTCTTACGGAAAGAAGGCGATGAGATCGATCTATATCTGGTACGTTACCGGGTGCCGGGAATCGATGGCTTGGGAAAACCTATATCTATGATAGACACTTCCTGCACGGCAGTGGATGTGGTGGCCTTCTATCATGACCGGGGATTACCTGCATATTTAACTCATGACTATGACGAGTATAATCAATTGTTAACCTATCTCCAGATAAAAAAGGCCATAGCCAACACTCGGATTTTAGTGCTCACCGCAGGAGAGCAGGTTCCATTTGCTGTAAACAGTTGCTGCACAGATATGCGTCATCTCACGGAACGTTACGGGATCCGCAGCACCAGGCTTCCGCTTTTAAGTGTAATGGATTACTTTGATGAGGAAGAGGATGTCAGCCAGGAGGCGGCCCAGCTGTCTGAGAAGGCTCAGTCCTGTCTTGTGCCTTCCAATTGGATGGAACAGGATGTGCGATATTTCCACGCAGTACGCCGAATGATGGAGCATTTTGACTGTAATGCTTTCACCACGGCCTGCAAAGAATTCTGTGCTACAAGAGTCCCGGCCAAGTATCACATTGTACCTTGTCTGGCTCACTGTTTGAATAAAGACGACAGGATTCCTTCCTCATGTGAGGAGGATATCAATGTACTCATGGCTATTATGGTGTTCATGTACTTAGCAAAGAAATCTGTTTTTATGGGTAATCCTGCCCTGGTACCGGCAGGTAGCCAGACCTGCAAGGAACTTGGCATTCCTGAAATGAACCCGGAAGAGGTATATACAGAAGATTTACTGGAGATCACCCATGCGGTGCCTGGCTGCAGGCTGGATGGGTTTGACGCTCCGGAACTTCCTTTCGAGATCTGGAATTTTACCCACGAAGGATGGGGAAGCAAGGTTCAGGTCAATATGGCCAGGCATGAGGAAAAGACAGTTACTATCGGTCGGTTCAGCCGCAGTGGAGATAAGCTGATGATCGCCCGCGGTACAGTGGTTGGCTGTCGCTTCAATGAATTGGGTTGCAGTCCTTCTGTTTTCTATACCATAAAAGGTGGCCCACGGGCCTTCCGCCAGCGTCTTGCCTGGGGCGGATATGGACATCATCTGGCAGTGGTATATGGGGATTACGCAGACCGGTTATGGGAGTTAAGTAAGATTGTAGGATTTGAATTGGAATCATTTAACTGACAGACAAGAGATTTTCCCGGTCTTCCGCTTCGGAGACCGGGAAAGACATACAGCCACTTATTCCAGAGCACTCTTTTTCACCTGAGCCAATGCTTTGGACACTGGCGGAAGTAGAATCACGATAATGGTCATAGCTCCTTCAGCCAGGATATACGAATAATTATAAACAATAGGATAAACGCTGGCAAACGCCTGTGGGAAATTCTCTGGCATATAGTCCATCCAGTACAGATAGCCGCCTATGGTGTGGAAGAGGCCGCGGACAAGAATTCCCAGAACATAGCCTTTTACCAATCCGTTTTTGGACTTATGAAAGACTCCGGCCAGCCCCAGCCCCGCAAAAGCCAGAACATAATCGCAGCATACCTGGAACAGAGAAAGCACATAGGGTTCCTGTAGAAACTGTAGGATCCCATAGGCCAGCCCGGTCATAATACCCACCCCTGGGCCATACCAGTACCCAATCAGACAGATGAACAACATACTGAACAAGGTTATGGAACCTCCGTAGGGCATGGAGAGCACTTTGATGTAAGATGTGACAAACGACAGTGCCATAGCAGCTGCACAGAATACCAACTGCTTGGTGGAAAGCTTTTTGCGGGAACTTTTTTTGCTGCTTAAGAATGCTGCAGCCAGAATCAGGGCAACCACAAGGATGCCGCAGAGAGCATAGCCTAAGGTCGTCAGGCCGCCGTCAGGTGTAACAATAGACATAAAAAATCCTCCTTTGCATGCACAGGAGGGGACTACTAAAAAGGTAAGTATTAGGCTTCCTTACGCCGGTATTACCCGGTTCAAGTAGTGAGGGTCAGACAATGATATGTCAATCTCAGCCATAATAGGCTCCCCTAGCGTGTGATAAAATGATATGAAAGTCCTCATTAGTATAGCGCATAGAGGAGAAGGTGTCAAGAATCATTTGTGATACGGCTGCTTATACAAAATACGATAACTTCGAAAAATTTGTTCCAGCAGAAGAACCCTCATCAACTGATGAGGGAACGTCATTTTCGAGAAGCTTAACTGGTAATCCGCCCGTTTCAGCACCTGGCTGGATAATCCAAGGGAACCGCCTATGACAAATACAATCTGGCTGATGCCATCTATGCCCAACTGTCCGATTTTATCCGCCAGTTCTTCTGAATTTAGCATGGTTCCTTCAATCGCCAGTGCAATGACATAAGAACCATCTGGAATCAGGGACAGAATCCTTTGGCCCTCTTTCTCTTTGATCTGCTCTTTCAGGGCCTTGCTGGCCTGATCAGGCGTTTTTTCGTCCGCTGCCTGCAGAATCTCCAACTTACAATAGCGGCTCAGGCGTTTGGAGTATTCCTCCACAGCTTCTGTCCAAAACCGCTCTTTTAATTTTCCTACTGTCACAAGGGTAAGTTTCATAGGGCCACCCTTCAGCTTTGTGCACGGAAATAATACCCTACGCCCCACTTGGTATGTACAAACTGAGGGGCGCTTGGGCTTGGCTCAATCTTCTCGCGCAGTCTTCTTACGTGGACATCT